>QLUL01000099.1 GCA_018725425.1 Chloroflexota bacterium | reverse complement strand
CAAGAAAATGCTGCCCCAGTCCCTTCCTGGCGTGAAGGCCAAAGCGTCTGAGCAGCTTTTTGGTCTGGAGGAGCAATGCATCAGGAGGAGATCCCCTTGAACCCCCCCTTTTGAAGGGATTTGATTCTTCGCGCAAGATAGTCGCTACCTCAGCCATGGCATCATCGCCCGAAGCTCTTTGCCCACTTGTTCGATCGGGTGGTCAGACTCATTCCTGCGGGAGGCGCTGAAGCTGGGGCAGCCCGCCTGATTCTCCAGAATCCACTCCCGGGCAAAGGTGCCGTTCCGGATCTCCTCCAGGATATTCCACATCTCGTCACGGACGTCATCATTGATTATCCGAGGCCCGCGGGTGTAGTCGCCATACTCGGCGGTATCGCTAACGGAGTCGCGCATGAAGCTGAATCCCCCGCGGTAGATCAGGTCCACGATAAGCTTGAGTTCATGGCAGACCTCAAAGTAGGCGATCTCAGGTTGGTAGCCAGCCTCGACCAGGGTCTCGAAGGCGGTTTTCATCAGACTGGTAATGCCGCCACAGAGCACCACCTGCTCGCCGAACAGGTCGGTCTCGGTTTCCTCGGCAAAAGTGGTTTCCAGAATCCCCGCTCGAGCACAGCCAAGACCCTTGGCATAGGCCAGTGCTATCTCTTTGGCCTTGCCCGAAGCGTCTTGATGCACTGCTACCAGGGCGGGAGTCCCCAGATTCTCAGTGTAGAGTTGGCGCAACATGTTACCCGGGGTTTTGGGCGCAATCATGGTAACATCAACCCTGGAGGGGGGAACTATCTGGTTGAAATGGATGTTGAATCCATGGGCAAACATGAGCATCTTCCCCGCTGTGAGATTCTTCTCGATGGACTCACGGTAAATCCGGGGCTGGAGGCTATCAGGGACGAGCATGACGATAATATCCGCATTTCTGGATACCTCATCGGCGGTAGCCACCTTCAGTTTTGCCGACTGGGCGCTCTTCCAGGGCTCGCTGCCGGAAATCTCGCCAACCATAACCTGGCACCCGCTGTCTCTCAGGTTCTGGGCATGAGCATGCCCCTGGCTGCCGAAGCCGATGATGCCGATGGTCTTACCCTTGAGTAAAGCAAGGTCTGCATCCTTCTCATAATAGATCTTTGCCATTTTTCCTCCTTATTTAGCGTGTAGCGCATAGCGTGTAGGGAGTAGGGAGGCTACACACTACCTACTATCCGCTACACGCTGCCCGTTTGATTTTCGTTGTTTGGATATCCCCTGCTTGAGAAGGGGTCCGATGGTTCCTCGTGTCATGGCAATACGCCCGGTGCGAGCCAGTTCAATTATACCAAATCCCCGAAGGAGCTCGATGAGTGAGCCTACCTTGTCGTCGTCGCCGGTGACCTCTATCACAATGGAATCGGAGGCGACGTCGAGTATGTTCGCCCGAAAGATATCGGTGATCTGCATGATCTCGCTCCGTGTAGACGGGCCGGATTCTACCTTTATCAGCGCCAGTTCGCGAGCAACGAGGTTATCTTCGCTGATGTCGGTAACCTTGACCACCTCGATTAGCTTATCGAGCTGCTTTCTGACCTGCTCCACGGCGGTGGTGGCACCGTCAACGACGATGATCATTCTGGAGAGCCCCGGTGTCTCCGAGTGCCCTACGGCGAGACTCTCGATATTGAACCCCCGCCGGCGAAAGAGGCTGACTACTCGATTCAATACGCCCGGCCGATCTTCAACCAGGACAACTATGGTATGTTTTGTCGTGGCCATTTCTTACTACCCCCCATTTAGCGTGTAGCGCATAGCGTGTAGGGGGTAGGGAGGCTACACGCTACCTACTACCCGCTACCCGATGGTGTGCTCTGTGGCTTTCTCCTTAGAGATTACTGATGTCGCGCGGCTTGCTGCCAAACTCCACCTTCTCCACTGGTGATTCGATCATCTCGGTGATGGCTGCCCCCGGCGCGACCATCGGGTAAACGTTCTCCTCGGGCTCGACCACGAAATCAATGAGGAAAGGCCCTGGATGATCCATCGCCTGCTGAATGGCGGGAATCACCTCAGCTTTGCTCCTTACCCTGAGGGCGGGCAGGCCATAGGCCTCAGCAAGCTTGACGAAGTCGGGGCCGCTAAGCGGGGTGGCGACATAGCGGCGCCCATAGAACATTTCCTGCCACTGCCGCACCATCCCGAGATAGCCATTATTGAGGATGGCTATCTTAACGGCAATATCGTCTTGAACTATGGTGGCCAGTTCCTGCACCGTCATCTGGAATCCCCCGTCGCCGGCGACACACCACACGCAGTCATCAGGGAGCCCTACCTTCGCCCCAACGGCTGCGGGCAGCTCAAAGCCCATCGTTCCTAATCCACCGGAGGAGATGAGACTGTTGGGCTTGTCGTAGCAATAGTGCTGCGCCGACCACATTTGATGCTGGCCGACGCCGGTGACAATGGTGGCCCTGCCGGCGGTAACCTGGTGAATCTTCTGTATCACATATTGGGGCAGTAGCTGCTCGGTTTCCCGAATCACGGTTGACGGATGCTCGCGGCGCCACTCTTCTATCTGCCGAATCCATCCGAGTCGGCAGTCGCCAGTTGGCAGTTGACAGTCCTCCGACCCCTGGCCTCTGTCCCCTGATCCCTCGATCTGCTTGTTCAACGACTGTAATACATTCTTGATGTCTCCCACGATGGGCACGCTCACCTTGAGGTTCTTTCCGATCTCAGCAGGGTCAATGTCAATATGAATGATCTGGGCGTGCGGAGCAAAACCAGATACCTTTGCGGTGGCTCGGTCGTCGAACCGCATTCCGATAGCGATGATGAGATCCGCGGCATCTACTGCCAGGTTGGCATAGGCCATGCCGTGCACGCCCAGCATGCCGAAGCTGAGGACGTGGCTTTCGGGGAAGCAGCTGATGCCCAGAAAGGTTGTGACAACCGGCACTTGAGCTTTCTCCGCCAGTTCCTTGAGCTCTTGGTAGGCTTTGGAGATGATGACCCCGCGCCCGGCGATGATCGCCGGGCGTTTCGCCTCGTTTATAAGCCTGGCCGCTTTCTTTATCTGCAATGGATGCCCCTGGACGGTCGGGCAGTATCCTGCCAGATTGACCCTGGCGGGGTAGGCGAAGGCAGCCTCATCGGTGAACACATCGCGCGGGACGTCAATGAGCACCGGCCCCGGCCGTCCGGTGGTGGCGATGTGAAATGCTTCCTTGAACACCTTAGCCATGTCCTCTACCCTGGACACCTGATAGTTGTGCTTGGTAATGGGCACAGTGATGCCGATGATGTCTATCTCCTGGAAGGCATCCTTGCCGATGAAATGTCTGGCGACCTGGGCGGTTATGGCTATCACCGGCGAGGAGTCGAGATGGGCACTGGCGATGCCGGTGACCAGGTTGCAAGCCCCCGGTCCTGAGGTGGCAAAGCAGACGCCTGCTTTGCCGGTGGCGCGGGCATACCCATCGGCGGCGTGGGCCGCCCCTTGCTCATGGCGCACCAGGATGTGGCGCAGTTGGGGATACTGGGGCAGCACATCATACAGGGGCAAGATAGCTCCACCGGGATAGCCAAAAACGACCTCCACCCCCTCGTTAATTAGCGATTGGCAGAGCATTTGGGCACCATTCATTCTCATGGCTCTTCTCCCTCTCCTAGATAGACCATACCATAGCTACCGTATCGGTGTCAACCAGAACGAGTTTTGAGTATTGAGTATCGAGTTTACAGGACGGGGTGGCCTCAAAACTCAGAACTCTAAACTCTTGACTCTTGACTCTTGACTCTTGACATGGCATTAGGCTAAAATCGAATTACGGTTCACGGTTCGGGGTTGGGCCTGCGTAACCATTGAACCTTGAACCTCGAACGTTGAACCCGTTGAGGATGTACCGTGTATCAAAGGACTGTTGCGGACAATGGCCTGCGCATCGTAACCAGTAATATGCCTCACATCCGCTCGGTGTGCATCAGCATCTTTGTCGGTGCTGGTTCCCGCTACGAACCTGCTGAGCAAGCAGGGATCTCTCACTTTGTTGAACACCTCCTATTCAAGGGGACCCAACAGCGAGCAACCACTAAAGAGATATGCGAGGCTATCGAGGGGATCGGCGGGGTTCTTAATGGCGGTACCGATAAAGAGCTGTCGGTTTACTGGACTAAAGTGGCCCGCCCGCACTTCAGGACTGCCCTGGACGTCTTAGCTGATATGATCTGTGGCTCTAAGTTCGATCCCCTTGAGATGGAGAAAGAGCGTCAGGTGATCATCGAGGAGATCAACATGAGCATGGATTCTCCCCAGCAGAGAGTGAACACGCTCATCGACGAGGTTGTCTGGCCAGACCAGGCTCTTGGGCGAGACGTCGCCGGAAGCAAAGAGATGGTAACTGCTCTCGCTCCTCAGGCCTTGCGTGGCTATTGGGGACGCCAGTATATCCCCGGCAATGCCGTCGCATCCGTTGCCGGCGACATAAGCCATGATGAGGTAGTGGCCCAGGTATCCTATATATTCGATGATTGGGCTGGTGAGGGGGCCACCAACTGGATTCCGGCTCGGGATGACCAGGATAAACCCCGCCTCTTAACAGAGTTCAGGAAGACGGAGCAAGCTCATCTCTGTCTTGCCTTGCGGGGAGTTTCTAATTCTGATCCCGATCGCTTTGTCTTCGATTTATTGAACATTGTCCTTGGCGAAGGCATGAGCAGCCGTCTCTTCCTGGAGCTTCGGGAGCGAAAGGGATTGGCGTATGATGTTCACAGCTATGCGAGTCACTTCTTTGATTCTGGATCGCTGACTGTCTATGCCGGGGTCGAGCCGAAGAACATCGAGGCGGCCATCGAGGTTATCCTGGGTCAACTCTCCCGGTTCAAGGCGGAGGATGTTCCGGAATCGGAGCTTGTCAAAGCCAAGGAGATGGCCAAGGGTCGTCTGCTGCTTCGCATGGAGGATACCCGGAACGTCTCTGGCTGGATTGGAAGCCAGGAGCTCTTGACCGGGGAGATCAAGACTGTGGATGATGTGGTCTCCATAGTTGATGCTATCACCGCAGATGATATCCGGAGGGTGTCACAGGGCTTATTCCATTCTGAGAAATTAAGCCTGGCTATCGTGGGTCCGGTTTCGGATGACATCCGGTTTCAGAAGCTGTTGGTGCTCTGACAGC
>QLUL01000098.1 GCA_018725425.1 Chloroflexota bacterium | reverse complement strand
ACCTGCTGCAACTGTGTGAAACCCATGGTTTGCCTATGGCCACGGCCTGGACCCACGACCTGATTGCGTCTGACCACCCTCTGTATGCCGGGAGACCGGGTACCATAGGCACACGCCCAGGCAATTTCGCCCTGCAAGCGGCTGACTGGGTTTTGGTCATCGGTTCGCGCTTGAACATCCGCCAAAGCAGTTACAACTGGGATGCTTTTGCAAAAAATGCCTTTGTGGTGCAAGTCGATATCGACTCAGCCGAACTCAACAAACCCGGCGTACCTGTCGATCTGCGTCTGCAATGCGATGCCAAGCAGTTTATTTCCGCCCTAGAGCAAGCCCTGCAAGGGCAGGTTGTGCCCAATTTCAGTCCCTGGCTGGCGTGGGTGCGCGAACTGGGGCAGCGTTTCGATGTGCGCCATGAGCACCCGCAAGCACCCCATGCCGCCCTGAACCCCTATGCTGTGGTGGATCGCATTTTCAAGCAGTTGCGCCCGGATGACGTGGTGGTCTGTGGCAATGCCTCGGCCTGCATCATTCCGTTTCAGATCGGCCGCTTGGGGCCAAACAACCGCATGTTCAGCAATTCGGGCTCGGCCTCTATGGGCTACGACCTGCCTGCCGCCTTGGGTGCCGCACGGGCGCACCATCCGGGGCGGGTACTCTGTTTTGCCGGTGATGGCAGCCTGCAGATGAACATCCAAGAATTGCAGACCCTCAAAACCAGCCAGTTGCCAATTATCATCCTGGTGCTCAACAACGCGGGCTATATCAGCATTTCACAAACGCATGAAAATTTCTTTGGGCGCGTGATTGGCGCCAACCCAGCCAGCGGAGTCGAATTTCCCGATTTTTGCCAGGTTGCACGGGCCTACGGCATCGAGGCCGCCACCATCGCCTCGGTGGCAGACCTGGATCGGCTCGCTGAGTTGTTGCAATCAAATGGGCCGCTGCTGCTGAACTTAATCGTTGACCCGAAGCAAAATTTCGAGCCGCGCTGCAAATCCAGACTAGATTCCAATGGCCAGTTCAGCACCCCGGAGCTAGATGATATGTTCCCCTTTCTCGACCCCGCTGCGCTGCTCGATGTGCGCACCACCTTGGCTCAAATTCAATCCCGGCCATCATGAGCGACTGGATCAGCTCATTAAGCCAAGGCTTGGCAGCACAGACCCTTTTGCTGCCAGGCCAGGAGGTTTGGATTTTTGGCTGTGGCGGTTACGGCCGCGATTTGGCCAAGGCTGGCTTAAAATTTGGACTAAAGGTGCGCGGATTTGTGCAAAGCAAACCAGAGCAGCGCTGCGTTGATGAACTTCCGGTGCGAAGCTGGGGCGAGCTGCAAGCTGCCGATCTGAATTACCCACTGCTGATCGGTATCCACAACTGTGCAACGCCCCTGGATAGCCTGGTGCAGTTGGCAAAGGCCGCTGGTTTTCAAACTGTAGTAAACCTCTGGAGCAGCTATGTGCAACTTGAGGCCTGGCTAGGCTGGCGCTACTGGCTTGCAAGTCCACAATACTTGGTCAAGCACGCTGATGATTTGCGCCGCATCCACAGCCGCCTGGCCGATGATGCCAGCCGGCTATGCCTAGAGCGCGTGGTGGCGTTTCGCATGGGGCTGGATTTGGGCTACAGCAGCTTTCGGCACGAGATGCCACAGTATTTCAATGAAATCACCTTGCCAGAGCAGCGCAGCACACCCGTGCGCTACCTCGATGGCGGAGCCTACAACGGCGACAGCCTGCAGCTTTTGCTCAAACACGCACCCGTTGAATGCGCCTGGTTATTTGAGCCCGACGTTGAAAACTATACCAAGCTGACGCAAAACGTGCGCAGCCTGCAGCTTCGATCCTATTGTTTGCCACTGGCCTTGAGTGACCGCTATGCGTTGCTGCATTTTGCTGGCGACCAAGGTGCCTCTGCCCACATCAACCATGCCGGAACCCATTCGATTGCCACCGTTGCCATAGATGATTTTCTTTGCGGTGAGCGGATCGACCTGATCAAACTGGACATCGAAGGCGCAGAAGCTGCAGCGCTGCAGGGTGCTGGCAATACCCTGCGCAATTCGCGCCCGGTATTGGCTATATCAGCCTACCACCGCCCAGATGATTTGTGGGTGCTGCCCGATCTGATCGACTCGATCTGCTCCGGCTACAGATTTTATTTGCGCCAACACACATACAACAGCTTTGACCTGGTGCTGTATGGGGTTGCGAATGAATGATTTTTCTGCGCATCAGGTGCAGCGAGCTTGCCCGGTCTGCCGCCATTCTGCTGCCACTCCACTGCACCGCAACACCTTGGTGCCTGTTGCAGGAATTGACCTGAGCTACCAAGTTGCGCGCTGCCAAAAGTGCGGTTTTCATTTTGCTGACCGGCTTCCTGCCACGGACAGTTACCAGAGTTATTACAGCACCTTATCCAAGTACGATCTGCAGGGCCCTTGCTCTGCCCTGGATCGGCAGCGGGTGGCGGCTGCCGTGCACCTGTGCGGGTTGCGCCAACTTGATTCTCAAGCGCGCATTCTTGATCTGGGCTGTGGCTCGGGTGCATTTTTGGCAGCGCTGCGTGGAGCAGGCTGGGTGAATCTGACCGGCCTCGATCCGGCACCCAAAGCAGCCGCTGCGGCGCAGCATTTGTACGACCTGGATTGCATCAAACAAGGCACGATTGCCAATGCGCCTGAAATTGTAGATTTAGGCCAGGTGGACTTGCTATGTTTGCTTGCTGTGCTGGAGCACTTACCCGAGCTTTATCGAGATTTTTCGCACCTGTGCTCGCACTTGCGCCCTGGCGCGCAGTTGTTGATCGAGGTTCCGGCACTGGAGTTGTTTGACGCCGACCAGGGCGAGCCCTTTGGTGAACTTTCGCTTGAGCACATCCAGTATTTTTCGCGTGCCAGCTTGCACAATTTGCTTGGCTCTTTGGGTTTGCGTCTGTTGCAAACCGAGTGGCTGGAATTGCCTGAATTGGGTAGTGGCGCTCTGTTTGCCTGGGCAGAAGTACCTTGGGTTCGAGTAAGCAACTTTGTTGCTGAATCTGAACACTCGGCCAGCCTGGTTTTTGATGCCTATTTGCAAGGTTCTGGCAAACGAATGCGTGCAGTTTTAAGCAAAGTTCCAGATCATCCTTTCATTCTCTACGGTGCTGGCTCGCACAGTGCGCGTCTGGTACCTGCCATGAGTGCCGATCAGCAAAATAATCTGTTGGCCCTGTTTGATGCCAACCCGAATCTGCAGGGCCAGCCCTGGGGCCGCTGGCAGATTCAGGCACCTGCTGCACTGGCGGCATACCCTGGCGTTCCGCTGCTGCTGTCCTCCTATCGCTCGGAGCGCGCCATGGCAGCCACTTTGCGGCAGCAGTGTGGCAACCCTCTGCTTCCCCTGTATATGCCTGCCCATGAACTCTGATTTTGCTTTCCACGCCGACTCGCATCTGCTACTAACTGGCGGCACCGGTTTTTTCGGCTTGGCACTGCTGCGCCACTGGCAAGCCAAGCCAGATTTATTAGGCCGTGTCACGCTATTGAGCCGCAACCCTGCCACCTTTGCGGCACGGCACCCGGAATTGTCTCAACTGCCTGGCCTGCGCCTGCATGGCGGCGATATTTTGCAGCCTAGCAGCTTGCCCTGGCAAGGGCGCTTTAGCCATGTGCTGCACGCTGCCGCCGATTCAACCCTGGGGCCGCAACTTAGTGCCTTGGAGCGCTTTGACCAGGTGGTAACCGGAACCCGCAATGTGCTTGATTTGGCCGTTGCCACCGGGGCGCAGCGTTTTTTGCTTACCAGCTCTGGCGGGGTCTATGGCACCATTGAAGCTGCGACGGGTGTGAGCGAGACCTGCCTGACCATGCCTGACCCTTTGCAGCCAAACCAGGTTTTCAATGTAGCCAAACTCACTGCGGAACATTTGTGTGCGCTCTACCAGCAGCGCCTGGAGGTGGTGATTGCGCGTTGCTTTGCATTTGTCGGGCGTGATCTGCCGCAACAAGTGCATTTTGCGATTGGCAATTTCATTCATGATGCATTGCATAACGATGCCATTATAGTTCATGGCGACGGCTCTGCTTTGCGCTCCTACATGGATCAACGCGACTTGGCACATTGGCTGCTGGTGTTGTTGCAGCGTGGCTGCAGCGCGCAAGCCTACAACGTGGGTTCGGAGCAGGCAGTTTCAATTTCTCAGTTGGCTCATTTGGTGCGAGATTTGTTGGCACCCCACAAGCCGGTCAAAGTCCTGGGCCAGGTAGATAGCTTGAGCACCCGCGCTTTTTACCTGCCAAACACTGAAAAAGCACGCTCCGAACTCGGGCTGCAGCTTCAGTTTTCACTGCAGGATTCGATCCGCGAGGCGGCACGGCATGGCTAAAGAGGCTTTGCTTCAAGGTTACACTATGGCATCCAGTATGACTGGGGAGGCTATGCTTCCTCCGGTACCTTCTTGGCCTGGCTGCTCCCGGCCATAATCGAATGAATGGAGTTTTCAATTGGATATCGATCGCAAACTGCCTGCCCACTCGCTACCATGCTCCAGCCTGTATCGGCATCGTAGGCAGCCCTACTACATCGTAGCCCCAGCCTACGACCACCGTTCCTCCGGTGTGCGCTTGCTGCACCAACTGTGCAGCCTGCTCAACCAAATGGGGTATGAGTCTTATGTGGACAGCCCTACGCTCGGCCCAGGGCTCTGGACGCCGCAGCTCAACGATGCAGTCAAGCTCGCTCACTATAAAAGCGGCCGCAAGCCTATTGTTGTGTACTGCGAGGCATTTAAGGGCACGCCTTTGCAGATAGGGCAGACCGTGTGCTACTATCTCAATAAACCAGGTTATTTTGGTGGAACCCTAAGTTTCGGAGGCACGGATTTACTTTATGCCTATCACCGCGACTGTCTGGATGATGTGCCTCTTCTTCGACTGCCATTATCGGACTTGGCTTCGATCACTTCCGGACGTCTTCCACAGGCCAAACGAAGCAAGATCGCATTCTACGATAATCGCTACACTCGTTTCGGTGGTTTGTTGCGTGACTTTGGTCCAGATGCGATTGAAATCTCACCCCGCACACTGAGCAGCTACAGTCAGACCTTGGAAGTTCTTAAGTCGGCTAAAATTCTTTATATCTATGAATTCTCAATTATTATTTATGAGGCAATTTTATGTGGCTGTGCTGTCGTACTTATACCCAACCAGT
>QLUL01000097.1 GCA_018725425.1 Chloroflexota bacterium | reverse complement strand
GCAATCTTTGCCCGGCTAAATGGCTCCGGCACAGCACATATCCCTGAGCTATTAAACCGAGTCGCCCTGGGGGAAAGAGGCAAGGATCGCGTGGGCTCCTATTCCAAAGGGATGAAGCAGAGATTGGTATTCGCCCGGGCGTTAGTCAATCGACCGGAGCTGTTAATCCTTGACGAGCCGACCGTGGGGCTTGACCCTGTTGGCAGAGAATTGATACATCAACTGCTGCGCCAGGAGCAAAGTCAGGGAACGACCATTTTCATAACCTCGCACGACATGTGGGAGGTTGACGAACTCTGCGACCGGGTAATCTTCCTCAATGAAGGGCAGATCGCGGCCAACGATACCCCGGAGAGGCTGAAGCAACAACACGGTAAGTCACTGGTTGAAGTCGGGCTAAAGGATGGAGACGACATCAAGAGGGTCTCGCTATCACTTTATGATCCGCAAACCGCCGACCAGATTGCTCACTGGCTCAGGGAGCAAGAGCTGGTAACCATTCATTCGCAAGAAGCAACGCTAGGGCAGGTTTTCATCAAGCTTGCCGGAAGGAGTCTTGACGATGAGCAGATTTCTGGTAATCTTCAATAAAGACCTGAAGGCAGCCCGGACCGAGGGTTTATTCCTGCTGCTATTGTTGTGGTCGCCTATTGCCGCGGCAGTGGCGCGCTGGGTAATCCATTTGATAGGGGCGGACTTTGCCGTGATGGGGCCAATTTTACTCCCCATATGGCTGATCCTGACAATACTAACGATCGGCATGATGCTGTTGGCCGCCCTTTTTATCTACGAGAAGGAGAACAATACCTGGCCCGCCTTACGGCTAACCCCACTAGGGCTATGGGAACTTATCACCGCTAAAATGGCGGTGGGGTTGCTCCTTAGCTTAATCACCTGCGCTTTGCTAATAGGGCTCAATATCGGGTTTGACAACATGTTGCCATTGCTGGTCATTACGATATTCGGGAGCCTCTTCGCTTTACTGACTGGCCTGCTGTTCTCCCACTTCTCCAAGACGATGATGCAAATGATGATACAGCAGCGGTTGCTGCTGCTTCCCTTGATGCTGCCCGCTATCCTGCACCTTATTCCCGGGGTAGAGGCCGATTGGCTGAAGTTTATCCCTACTTACTTCATCCTGCGGGCTACTGAGCAGGTGGCGGTTTATGGCGCTTCACTGGGTGATATTGCCGCCGATATGGCCATCCTTGCTGCGGTGAGCGTTGTTCTCCTGGTAGTTAATCTAAAGATCATCGCCAGGCGCGAGCGCCGTTCTTTCTGAGCGCTTACCCTATTTCTTGAGATTGGCCGGATTTGCTGACGTTGGCCAAAATCGGTAGGAGCTGATTGGAAAATCCGAGGGTCTTCATCACCAGACAGCAGATAAGCGCGAGGATCGCCGATCTCGCCGAGCAGATCAGGCAAGATTATCGCCATAAGAATCCCCTTCTCATCGGCATCCTCAAGGGCAGCTTTGTATTCCTGTCTGATTTAATACGTGTGCTGGACATACCCCTGGAAGTTGACTTCATCCGGGTCTCCAGCTATGGGTCGGGGAAGGAGAGCTCAGGGAAGATTGAGGTGGTCCACGACCTCACAACACCGATAGAGGGTCGAGAGGTCCTGGTTATTGAGGACATCGTGGATACCGGCCTCAGCCTCAGTTTTATCCTCGACTATCTCCGCCAGCGGAATCCAGCTTCCCTCCGACTATGCGCCCTCCTGGATAAGCCATCGAGAAGAAAAACCCCTGTTCATATTGATTACCCTGGATTTACCATCCCCGATAGGTTCGTCGTTGGCTATGGACTCGACTTCGATGAGCGGTACCGCTATTTACCCGATATATGCTATTTGGAGGAGGATGAATAGTTCACGGGGATCAGTTGTCAGGGATCGGGGGTAGGAAGAGGAATAGCTGCTGATCTCCGACCCATGGAAATAGAGGAGGATTAGGAGTGGATATTCAAAATTTGCTAGCGATAGCTCGGGGAGATGCCCCCGCCGATCTGCTGCTGGTAAATGCCCAGATTGTGAATACCTTCACCGCTCGGATCGAGGAAGCACATGTAGCAATCTGTCAGAACCTGATCGCCGGAGTGGGGAACTACCAGCAGGGCAAGGAGATCATAGACCTCAGGGGGAAACACCTGATACCGGGATTTATTGACGGGCATATTCATCTGGAAAGCTCTCTGCTCAGCCCCGCTGAATATGCCCGCGCGGTCGTTCCCCGAGGGGTCTTGAGCGTCGTCACCGACTTCCACGAGATCGCCAATGTCTGTGGGCTGGCCGGGATTAAGTACATGCTGAAATATGCCGAGTGTCTCCCGATGGACATATTCGGGATGGCCCCCTCCTGCGTGCCGGCCACTCATCTGGAGACCGCCGGCGCCCGGCTGGATGCTGAAGAACTGCAGGAAATCATGAATCTGAAGAACATGATCGGGCTTGGCGAGATGATGAATTTCCCCGGCGTGATCGGGGGCGATCCTGGTGTCTGGGACAAGCTACGGCTTTTCCGGGGCAGGGTTATTGATGGTCATGCCCCCGGGCTCAGGGGAAAGGAACTGAATTCTTATCTCTCTGCAGGTATCTTCTCCGACCACGAATGCACCACCATTGATGAGGCCAGGGAGAAGTTGAATGGTGGCATGTACCTCATGATCCGTGAGGGCTCCTCGGAGAAGAATCTGGATGCCTTGCTCCCGCTGGTTACCGACCGGACATTCAAACGATGCCTGTTTGTGGTAGATGACCGCAGTTGCGCCGATCTCCTGCGCGACGGCGATGTCGATGCCGTGGTAAGAAAGGCAATAACCAGGGGACTGGATCCCATCCGGGCCATTCAGATGGCTACCATCAATACTGTGGAATACTTCCGGCTGCAGGGGTTGGGGGCGATAGCCCCCGGATACCGGGCAAATCTGGTGGTGCTCGACGATCTGGCCGACATCGAAGCGAATATGGTTTTCTATGACGGCAAGCTCGTTGCCGAAGATGGCCGTCTCGTCATGTCCATTCCCACAGTGACCGACGTGGAACTAACTCACACCGTCAATATCAAGCCTTTCGACGTAGGGTCACTGCGTCTTCCAGCTAGAGGCGAAACAGCCCCGGTCATTGAGATCATTCCCGACCAGATAATCACCAGGAGAATAGCGGCAGAGGTCAAGATCGAAGATGGTTTGATCCAACCGGATATCGCAAGGGACCTCCTTAAACTGGTGGTGGTGGAGAGGCACAAGGCAACGGGGAATATCGGCCGGGGATTGGTCCATGGCTTTGGCCTTAAAAAGGGGGCGCTGGCCTCCTCGGTGGCGCATGATTCTCACAACATCATCGCCGTGGGAACCAGTGACGGGGATATACTTGCTGCGATCAGGGAACTGGAGCGGCTTCAGGGCGGACTCGCCATCGCTGACGGGGGGCAGATACTCGGCTCTCTCGCCTTGCCGATCGCCGGACTCCTCTCCGAGGAACCTCTGGAAAGGGTGGTTCAAAAGCTGGAGGAACTGAAAGGCATCACTGCCACTTTAGGATGCACACTGGCAGCACCCTTCGCCACATTGTCCTTCCTGGCGCTGCCGGTGATCCCGGAACTGAGGTTGACAGACCTGGGATTGGTGGATGTTATGGCCTTTAAGCTCCTGGACTCGAAAGAGTTTTGAGTATTGAGTATTGAGTTCTGATGCCTCCCCCTCCTCAAAACTCTAAACTTCCGCAGGTTACCGGCGCAGAGAACACGTATTGCGTCGTTGTCTTCAGCACTTGGCGCAGCGCGCTGATCTGGGGACGATATATCCTGATCCCTCTCTCCGTCCTCGTGAGGGGCATTTCCAGAATATGGGAGATGACCTTCTCCTCAATACCATCAGACTTTAGCACAATTGCCTCGCCCTGGTCGGGGAGAACCTCAATGAGCATGGGGAGCAGTAACCTCCGGCATTCCTCCTCATTCAGCAGCTCGGCGAGGTAGGCCAGTTCCTTTCTCTTGAAGGACTGCACACCCCCATCGCTGCAGATTACCTGAGGATATTCTTCGTCCAGGAGCTCGGAAAGGGGCTTGCGCTGCCGCGGCAGATGGGCATTGACCACCTTCAGCTCGTCGCTCAGGTATCGCTGGAGCACCTTCTCGTAGAGCATTTCCTCTGGCATGATCTCACTGGAGGAGAACCTTAACTCGCTTGAGACGCGACTTCTCCTCCCGCTCCCTCTCCTCGAACTTCATTTTGAGGAACTTTATCGTCACCTGCACCCAAAGCCAATGATGGCTTGGTGAAGGCAAAATTTTATACCGAAATGGCAAATGCTAAAAACGCTCCGGCTTTGGATGTCAGAGTGAATGCGGTTGTTCTGCTCCCTGGATTCCTGAGCCATGCCCTAAAGGAAGAATGCGGGCTCGTAACTTTTTTGGGTCAATAGTGACTATCGCACCGTCTTCGAGGTACTTCTCAAACTGGTAAAGCCCTGAAACTACAAGCGGACCGAGGTATTCAGGAGTTACGTCTTGGGTACGAATTTGAATTACACTTGGGCAATCCGCTTTCGTGGCAGCAAGTATGGTTCCAAAATCCAGATCATGCGTGAAGATGACATATCCATTAGACTTGGCATATGTCAAAATTTCATAATCTGAAGCGTTTGGCCTGCCAATACTGGACCAGTGGACCGCCATCAAGCCGGCTTCCTTCAGTACGGGCACCCACTTTGGGGAAAGATTCATGTCTATCAACAGCTTCATGCCGATGCCGAAACGAGCGGAATGTCAATTTCTTCGACGCGCCACGCAGCGTAAGCGAGTGCCTCGTCAATGTCTTTCGCTTCCAGATAGGGATACAATTCCAAAATTTCTTCTTTGGTGTGTCCCGAGGCAACAAGGCCGACAATCGTTCCTACAGTTACGCGCAAGCCACGAATACAGGGCTTTCCTCCCATGATATCAGGATCGAAGGTAATTCTGGTTAACGGTATCATTTCACACCTCCCCTGATGAATCTCTTCTTGCCTTATAGTAACTATACTGTGTTGCGTCTCTTACTGCAAGTTTTTCCTTTTTGGGAAGCGGAACGACAGAGATAACCGGCTGCAACGGTGATATGCCACCTGCACTTGGCGGCCGTTTTGGTGATTAGTGATTAGTGAACTTATTACTAGTCACCATTCGTCGAGGAGATCAGAAAGGGGCTTGCGTTGCCGCGGAAGATGGGCATTGACCACCTTCAGTTCGTCGCTCAGGTATCGCT
>QLUL01000096.1 GCA_018725425.1 Chloroflexota bacterium | reverse complement strand
CTGAGTATGTCCACCCTGTGACTGGAAGGAGAATCGTCAGTCACTTTAAGCCTACCTATGACTTTCTGAATCAGCTTGAACATGATGATATTGTTCTTGAAGAATACGAAGATGCAGAAATCATTCGTCGCATATCGTGCAAGGTTACATTAACGTACTTCTTCCCACGAGAACTTAATATAATACTTCAACACTGTGGCTTTAAAGTTTTCAAAGAGTGTGGTTCTTTCAAAGGGGATCCCTTAACGGGCAGCAGTAACGAGATGATATTTGCATGTTACAAAGTATGATAGCAAATCTTCGCCTAACATGGGCTTTGTGGCTCACTAGGTTCGCCAACTTCATATACCTGCAAACCGTTATGGGTCATTGCCGCTTCAAAACAGATTAAGGAGCATAATCACAGTGATAAGAACGATTGCAGACTTTGTACCCGACAACGCGGAAGCCGGCGTTGGCCTCGCTTTACAAGATGATGAAGGACGCTATCTGTTCTTTCTTGCAGGCACACGACATCGGTGCCCTCCAAGAGAACTGTTCTACGCTGGCATTGGCGGTCACCGAGAAGAAAGCGAGGATTGGCTGACGTGCGCACATCGTGAAGCGAATGAGGAAATCGGAACAGACATTGAAATCCTCTCCGCTCCCATCACCTGGTATATTCCCCAATGTGATTCAGTCCAGCAACTTGAGGTGATTGACCAGCCTCACCCTCTTGCATTCTATGAGATGATTCATCCACCGGGTACCCCACGGGCGGGTGAACTGTATCGCATCGTGATATACAAGGCGCGACTGCGTGAGTTGCCCAAAGACTTGCCGCGGGATGAGCTTCAAGGCGTCATCGCGTTGACAGCGGAGCAGGTGATTCGAGGGCCGGAGCGAAAACCTACGCTGGCCGAATTGATTAATGAAGGTGCCCTGGTAGTGACTGATGGGGAGACAGTGAATCGGCAAGTCCGTCTTTATTTACCCTTCTAAGACTCCAAGAGCTCTCGTAGAAAAAGTTTTTTTCGAGGATTCCCTTTTCTCTTAGTTTCTTTTTCGCATCACCGGCCATTTCAGGGGTGCCGCAGATGTAGACCTTGGTTGCAGGTGAGAGATCGAGTTCTTGCAAGATGTCAGTGACATAGCCCTTACGATATTGATCGGTCCGGGGCCGGGAGAGAATTTTTCGGTAATCGAAGCTGCCATTTTTCACGGCTACCGATTCAAAGTAGTCGTCATAGAGTAGGTCTTCCTCGTAGCGTGCCCCGTAGAGCAAGACTGCTTTCCCCTCGAACTTATAATCTCTCCGTTCAAAGAAGCGCTGCACGGTAGCAACAAAAGGGGTGACACCAATACCGTTGGCAATGAAAAGCAGCTCATCGCCGGCAGGGTCGACCCTTAACTCTCTGCCCATCGGCCCTTTCAAGGTCAGGGTATCACCTTCTTGGAAGTTATTAAAGAGCAGGTTTGTTCCGTACCCGTCTTCGAGGCGCTTTACGGTGACGCGGATTTCCGTATTGTCGCTGCTGGAGCCAGAGATGGTGTATGCCCTGTACATTTGCATGCTTTTGTCGATTTCTACCAGCACAAACTGGCCGGGGTCATAAGGCATCTGGGGTGGATCGATCAATTCAAAGGTGTATTCCCGAATACCGTCTTTCAGTTCCCGGATAGACTTGATGCGGGCAGTATGGTAACGTGCCTCGCTAAACCCGTCGAGGGAGGTGCTCTGCTTCAGTTCTTCAGTTTTTTGAACGTTTGCCATGTGCAGGATGCCGGCCGGGCAGTTGTTTATACAGGTGTAGCAGCGGATGCAACTCTCGTCTTCGAACCGGTGATTTTGGGAGAATCCCAGGTAGGGCGTTAACTGAATGGGACAGACCCTGGCACATTTGCCACAGGAATGGCAGAGGTCGGGATGTTCTACAACAACCCTTTCGTCGGTCTTTTGGGCCAGCCCAAGCGCTTTACCTAACTTGTAAAAAATTACCTGCATGGTCCCCATAGGACAAAGCTGGCACCAGGTGCGGGGATTAATGACAACCGCCAGCAGCCCCCCGATGAGCAGCACCATGAGGTAGGTATTGGCAAACATAAATCCTAGTCTTTCATAGAATTCTGCAGTTCCCAGGGCCCCGTAGACTCTTATAAACCTAGTTGTCATGTTGTACATAAAAAATAGCAAAACGGCAGCGATCACCAGGCGAGAACGAAAGAAGTCTGGGATTTTCACATGGCGGCTGATAGGCTGCAGCAGGTTATCGAAAAAACTGCCGTGAGGGCAGAAGTTGCCGCACCAATATTTGCCCTTAAATAAGCTCATTCCGATCAGGGCGGCCATAATAAAGGGCACAAGCAGCCCCAGAACAGGAACAAATTGCCCCCCAATTCCGATCAGGATGGTTAAGAACCAGACATAACGCCTGACCAGAGAAAAAGACCTGTTCGTTTTGATGTAGAATGGAACTGAACTAACCCTGCTACTCATATAAATAGAAGGGGATATTCCCGTTTCTAAAATACTATAATACTATAATACTATAATACTATAATACTATAACACCATAATACCATAATACCATAAACTGTTTTCCCATGTCAACCCCCGCGGGCAGATATTTTAAGGGAACGGGCTTAACATTGTCAGATTAGGTGGTAACCAATTAAGTTCTTTCTGTCATTGCGACCCACGAGCAAAGCGAAATGGGAAGCAATCCCTTTGTTAGAGATTGCGGAGCTTGTTCCGAGCGTAAGCGAGCAATCTCGCTCTGAATTTGCTTCGGCTGCGCCTCGCAACCACTTGCGCTCCTCGCCATCCTTCATGCCGATTGCCTTGGGCACCACTAACCCTCGGACTGCCTTTCAAACCGAAGGGTAGGGGCGAATTTATTCGCCCGGTCGGAGGAGGCAAAGCCTCCCCTGCCCAACCAGCCTGTATTTTCGTAGCAATCACATGGAAATGGGACGATGTCAAGGTATAATCATGAGAAAATTGATAAGTCAGACCTGATCTATGCTTCATCACCCGGTACTGAAAGTTGTGATGGTGCGATAGCCATTAAGCTAGATGCCTGCGGATTATACATTGACTTTACCTGGCGTTTTGGGCTAGTCTAAGCTGGAATCAACATATTGGAGGACAATAAGAATGTTCCAAACCAGGCTAACTCAACTTCTGGGCATAGAGTACCCTATAATCCAGGGGGGGATGCAGTGGATCTCCCGATCTGAGTTGGTGGGTGCCGTATCGAACGCCGGGGGATTGGGCATATTAAGCGCGCTCACTTTTGCCTCTCCGGCAGATCTTGCCGCCGAGATCAGGAAAACCAGGGGCATCACCGATAAGCCCTTCGGGGTGAATCTCACCATGTTGCCTACCCTGCATCCGGTGGATATTGATAGCTACATAGACGTGATCGTGAATGAAGGGGTGCAGATCGTGGAGACGGCAGGCAGAAATCCGGAGCAGTACATGGGGCGACTGAAGGCGGGGGGCATCAAGGTGATACATAAGTGTGTCGCCGTTCGCTTCGCTCGGACGGCGGAGCGGATAGGGTGCGACGTTGTCAGCATTGATGGCTATGAATGCGCCGGGCATCCGGGGGAGGAGGATGTTACCTCGCTCATCCTCATCCCGATGGCTGCTGATGCGGTGAAGATTCCTGTTGTCGCTTCCGGCGGTTTTGGCGATGCTCGAGGTCTTGTAGCTGCACTGGCGTTGGGAGCAGATGGAATAAATATGGGCACCAGGTTCATGGCGACCCAGGAAGCCCCCATCCATCCCAGGGTGAAGGAGTGGCTGATTCAGGCAACAGAACGTGATACCATGATCATACTGAGGTCGCTGCGCAATAGCGTGCGAGTGCTGAGGAATCCCGTTGCAGAGAAGGTCGCTGAAATGGAGAAACGAGGTGCCGCACTGGAGGAGCTGGTGCCACTGATCAGCGGACAGGGGGGGAAAGAGTTATTGGAGACAGGGGAGTTGGATCGAGGGCTTCAAGCTTGTGGTCAAGTCGTAGGACTGATTCATGACATGCCCAGCGTGAAAGAGGTAATAGACAGGATCGTTGATGAAGCGCGGGACATTGTCGAACGCTTTTATGCCCCCGTAACAGTTCACAAGGGGAGAATTCCCTGACACAAGGATGCTAAAGCCAGGACCTGACGCTGGATCCCAGATGCAAGAGAGGGTCGCCTCTGCGGCGACCCTCTCTTTTGGTCTCTCTCCTACTGGACCCGACCCATTCCCGGAAATCACTCCCGGATTGGGCTTGCCTTCCTCAGGCTATGGCCTCAACTCCTCAAAAGGTGGGCCTGATCCAGGTCCGTCTGCCCTGCTTGGGAGCAGGGCGTCAACTGTCCACCTGCCATACTCCGTACATCTTATGAAGCATCATCGCTGCCACCTCCTTCCGCTTGGTGTACAAGCTCAGCTTCCAATTTATATTATACCACTTATCGGGGCGCATGTCAACACGGCCGCAACAACCTTAATCCGTGAATAGAAACGCTGAAGGCGAAGCTAATAAGATTCGCGTAGACCATCACCCGCAAGGTAAGCGTTTTGAGTCTGCACTCACGGATTAAGGAACAATGAGCAGTACTTAAACCAGTCCAACACCAGCGCTTTCCCGTCCTCACCAGAGTTCCGGGTGGTGTGAGGGACGAGGACCATATAAAGACCGTCTAGCAATGACCCTTAACCAAAGTCGAACAGGTCCCCCAAAAATGATTCACGTTTACGCTTCTTCGGACCGCGGTCCTCGCTTTTTTCAGGATACCCTACTCGACGTTCCTCTTTTTCAGGATACCCTACTCGACGTTCCTCTTTTTCAGGATCCGCTACTCGACGTTCCTCTTTTTCAGGATCCGCTACTCGACGTTCCTCCGAGAATTCTCGAGATGCTGAACGTTCAATCATTCTGTCGAGTTCACCACGGTCTAACCACACTCCGCGACATTGGGGACAATAATCAATTTCGACCCCTTGTCGTTCTGTCATTCTCAATTCAACATTACAAACCGGACATTTCAATTTTTCACCTCCCATTGCCTTTAATTTTGTAACAGTTTAGTTTTTCCAAAAAAGTTTTGACCACTCCGGTTTATGGTGACTCCTTAGCACCTCGGCTTAGCCTCATTATAAAACCATCCTGGAAAAAAGTCAAGTGTTCGATTTTGATTTCCCTCTGGACTCCGCCTTGTTTTCATGATATCATCAAGTTATGGAGATGTCAAGGTTCTTGATCTTCCTCTGGACTCTAGCGTG
>QLUL01000095.1 GCA_018725425.1 Chloroflexota bacterium | reverse complement strand
TAGCTACCCGTGTTGGCGACCACCACCCCCCACCTCCCCACTGCCGATTTCACCTCGGCGAAGAGGCACAACTTCTCATCCCGGCTCAAGGCAGGGGACTCCCCCGTAGTGCCCGAAACCACCACCCCATCGCTCCCCGACTTCAGGAGCGCCAGTGCCAGCTTTTTTGCCTGTTTGTAGTCAACCTCACCCCTATCATCGAAGGGGGTCACCATAGCGGTAAGAAGACGTCCGAGTTTCACCATTTCTACCACTGTCCTTATAACCAGCCTCTTTCGACCAGCTCTTCAGCAATCTGGACCGCATTGAGGGCGGCGCCCTTGCGCAGATTATCCGATACCACCCACATCGCCAGGCCGTTCGGATGCGAGGTGTCGCGGCGTATCCGTCCAACGAAGACTTCGTCCAGGCCGGCGGCCGCCCGCGGATGGGGATATAGATTGATATTGAGATCATCGAGAACCCTGACCCCGGGCGATCGGCTTAAGATATCTCTCGCCTCCTCGGGGTTCATCGGCTGGGTGAACTCTACATGGATGGCCTCGCTGTGCCCCGCATATACCGGCACCCGAACACAGGTTGCGGAGATGCGGATATCCTCTGCATGCATTATCTTCCTGGTTTCGTGCTCCATCTTCCATTCCTCCCGGGAGTAGCCGTTCTCCAGGAAAACATCAATATGAGGCAGCAAATTAAAGGCTATCTGATGCGGGTAAACATGCGCCACCACATCTTCGCCATCGAGCACCAGTTTCGTTTGGATGGAGAGCTCCTCGATGGCCGCCCTGCCGGTACCGGAGACCGCCTGGTAGGTGTCCACAATGATCCGTTTGATGGGATTGACCCGGTGCAGCGGATAAAGCGCTACCACCATTTGAATGGTGGAACAATTTGGATTGGCGATGATTCCCCGGTGCCCCTCCAGGTCTTCGGGGTTTACCTCGGGAACCACCAGAGGAATCTCCGGTTCCATCCTGAAGGCAGCGCTGTTATCCACCACCACCGCCCCCGCCCTGGCCGCTTCCGGGGCGAAGATGCGGCTGATCTCCGATCCGGCGGAAAACAGGGCCAGGTCTACATTCTCCAGCAAGCGATGGGTGGCCTCATGAACCTCGATTTCATCGCCATCAACGATGACCCGCTTCCCCTCCGAAGCCCCTGAGGCAAGGAGCACGAGGGAAGCCATCGGGAAATTCCGCTGCTTGAGTACCTTGATGAATTCCTGCCCCACGAGGCCGGTTGCACCGAGGATCGCCACACGCAAAGTCTTCATTATTTATAGAGGTTTATAGGCCATAGGGGCACCGTCTAACCCCCGTTGTCACGAGGGCACAGGCCCCTATCATCTATCACCTATTACCCATTACCCATTACCCAGGTCCAGCAGCTTGTCCAGCCCGAAGATCAGGCCCCTGGAGATCACCACTTTCTTTATTGCCAGCAGAACCCCGGGCATGAAGGCCGCCCGATCGATCTGGTCATGACGGATTCGCAGCGTCTGCCCCACCCCGCCAAGGATAACCTCCTGGTGAGCCATGAACCCTGGCGAGCGCACGCTATGTATCGCTATCCCCCCCAACCCCGCCCCCCGCCCACCAGGGAGGGTCTCCCTCTGAGTCGCAGGATAGGTGAAATGCCTGCCCCTGGCCTCGATCATCCCTTTGGCAGTGGTGATGGCGGTGCCCGAGGGGGCGTCTATCTTCTGCTCATGGTGCATCTCGATGATCTCGGCGTAGTCGAAAAACCTGGCGGCTATCTTCGCCAGGTGGATCATAAGCACTGCCCCCAGAGAGAAATTGGGGGCCACTATTGCCCCCACGCCGTGTCTGCGCGACAGCTTGTCGATCTCGTCAAGGTCGGCCTCGGAGAGTCCGGTGGTTCCGATGACGAGGCTGGTGTGCTGCCTGGCGGCCAGGCGCGCCGCGGGCATAGTAGCCGCGTGTTGGGTGAAGTCCACCATGACGTCAGGTGTGGAAATCTGAAGAAGGGACTGAAGGTCAGCGGAGAGGGGTACTTCACCTGAGCCGTCGGGCAACTGAAGGGAATCGCGGTTGGCTCTAGAATCCACTGCCGCCACGGGCTTCAGATCCGGGTCGCGGCAGACGGCATCGAGCACCTGCTGCCCCATCCTCCCCAAAGCTCCATGAACCAGGACTCTTACGGGCTGCAAGCCTCCTCCCTAATTGCGCTTATCCGGTCTTCTCACAAAGGGTTGCCTCGGTCGAGTGTCTCTCGGCGGCATAGGCTTCCTGTCTTCCCGGGCTTCTCCCTCGCGGTAGCGTGGGCCCGAATCCATATCTCTTGGTCCCCTCGAAGGCGCCCTCTGCCCGCCCTCCGGACGCTCTCCAGGCTCATGCTTCTCAAATACCGCCCGTCTGGAGAGCTTGATCCTCCCCTGCGGGTCGATGCCAAGGACGATAACGGTGATCTCATCGCCCATCTTAACCACATCCTCAACCTGGGCGACATGGTAATTGGCCAGCTCGCTGATGTGAACCAGTCCGTCCCTGCCGGGCAGGATCTCTACGAAGGCACCGAAACCCATGATTGAGGTTACCTTGCCGGTATAAATCTCGCCAACCTTCGGCTCTCTGGTTAGACCATCTATGATGCTGATGGCTTTCTGAGCTGATTCCTCGTTGGGCGCTCCGATGATGACCGTGCCGTCGTTTTCTATATCTATAGTGGCCCCAGTCTCCTCGGTGATAGATCTTATCACCCGCCCGCCGGGTCCTATCACATTGCGGACCTTCTCCGGATCGATGGTTATCCTCGTCATCTTAGGGGCATATCTGCTGAGCTCGGTGTTGCTGGCGCTAATGGTCTTCTTCATGCATTTTAGGATGAAGAGTCGCCCCTCCAGCGCCTGCTTCAGGCCGGCCTTGATAATTTCATAGGTTATCCCCTTGGTCTTGAGGTCCATCTGCACCGCGGTGATCCCCTCAGTGGTGCCGGCGACCTTAAAGTCCATATCTCCAAAGAAGTCCTCAATGCCCTCTATATCCGTAAGAACTCCGTACCTTCCGTCCTCCGCGGTGATGAGGCCCATAGCGATCCCCGCTACCGGCGACTTGATGGGCACCCCGGCATCCATCAGTGAAAGGGTGCTGCCGCATACACTGGCCATGGAGGTGCTCCCGTTGGAGCTCAGCACCTCGGAGACGACCCGGATGGTATAGGGGAAGGTCTCTTCATCGGGAATAACCGGCAGGAGGGCCCTTTCCGCCAGCGCCCCGTGCCCTATCTCCCGGCGCCCGGTACCGATTCTCTTTATCTCCCCGGTGCTAAAGGGAGGGAAATTGTAGTGATGCATATAGCGCCGGTTCTCCTCCGGGCTGATGCTATCGATGATCTGCGTCTGCCTCAGGGATCCGAGGGTGGTGATGGTGAGCACTTGAGTCTCACCGCGGGAGAAAAGCCCCGATCCATGGGTACGAGGAAGGGTCCCTACCGCACATTTTATCGGCCGAATCTCGTTTAGTCTGCGGCCGCTGATCCGAATACCCTTTTCCAGAACGGCTGCCCGCAGCTCCGTCTTCAGCCAGTCATCCACCGCAGCGCTGATTTCCTCCGCCGAACATGTGTCCCCCAGCTTCTCTGTTAGTTTTTCCCGGGCCAGAGCCTCACGCCTTTGGCGATCAGCACGCTTCAGCCCCACGACGCCTTCAGGGAAGAGCCCCTGCAGCATCGCGGAAGCCTCTCGCTGCAATCCATCATTGGGGGCTGCCGCATTGAATTCCATCATGGGCTTGCTATGTGTTCTGATGAATGCTTCCTGGGCCTCGATGATTTCCCCGTTGATCTCTTGCCCAAATATAATGGCCCTTAGAACGATGTCCTCGCTTACCTCTTGGGCTCCCGCTTCTACCATTATCACGGCATCCCTGGTTCCGGCGACAACTAGATCGAGTTTGCTCTGGGCAAGCTGGGTAAAGGTGGGGTTGACTACGAACTCGTCGTCCACATAGCCTACCCGCACCGCACTGACCGGGCCAGCAAAGGGAATGCCGGAAATTCCCAGGGCTACGGAGGCACCAATAATAGCCAGTATGTCGGGATTGTTCTCCTGGTCCGCCGAGAGGACAGTGGCCACAACCTGAATCTCATTGTAGAAACCTTTGGGGAATAGTGGGCGTATGGGACGATCGATGAGCCGCCCTGCCAGCGTGGCCTCCTGTCCGGGGCGGCCTTCCCTCCTGAAGAAGCTCCCCGGTATCTTGCCCGCAGCGTAAAGCCTTTCCTCGAAATCTACCGTCAGGGGGAGGAAGTCTATCCTCTCCCGACGTTCCGGGCCGACACAGGCGGTGACCAGTACCAGGGTATCACCGTAGCGAACGGTGACCGCTCCATCGGCCTGCCCGGCGAGATTCCCGGTTTCGATCAATATCTGTTGTTCACCGATCTCGACTTGTAGAACATTAGACATTTCTGACATCTACACAACCTTTCAGGTAAGCTCTCAACTAGCTAGCTAGCTAGGCTGAAGTAGGCTAATAGTCTTTAGTCTTCAGCCTAGGGGGCGCTATCGAAGTTTGAGTTCCTTTATCAATACTTTGTGGCTCTGGGGATTGTTCTTGCCGAGGTATCTCAGGAGACGCTGCCTTCGCCCTACCAGCTTCAGAAGTCCCCGTTGGGTATGATAGTCGTGCTGGTGTACCCTTAAATGCTGGGTCAGCTCATTTATCCTCTCGGTGAGAAGGGCGATCTGGACCTCGGAGGAACCCGTGTCTTGCTCATGCATCCGGAATCGTTCCATGATGGCATTCTTTTCTTCTTGTAGCATCCTCAATCCTCTCTTTGCTTGATTATAGCATAGCCTGCCCCCGGTGTAAAGCGCTAAGCAACTACACAGGTTTAAAGTTCCAGGGTTCACGGTTCAAGGTTAGAGAGCGATAGAGATTGAAGTATGAAGAGAGCCTATCCCTACCTGCCTGTCCGATGCCAGACGGGCTGCAGGCAGGCAACCGTGAACCGTGAACCTGACAACCTGAGTTTACATTAGATCTCAATTATGGCGTAGCCTTTGCGGCTGAACTTGAAGAGGTTGAAGGCCAGCGCCTCGGCATCGTGATTGCGCCCGGAGATCACCACCAGGTTCGATTCCTTATTCCCCTTAGCCAGCCCCTCGAGCAGGGCGGCCGTGGCCGGGCTTTCCCGGGCCGCTTCCTCCAGGCTTCTATATTCGATCTCCAGCAAAGAGGCTAATGCCTTCGCCGGATCGCTCCCCACAGATCGCAGCCGGAAAAGGTCTGCTCGCAGCCGGGCCACATCCGGCGGAGCCAGATATTTCAGCGGGCTGACGAAGCTGA
>QLUL01000094.1 GCA_018725425.1 Chloroflexota bacterium | reverse complement strand
GATGCCGCTTCCATCCACGGTGTAATGCTATCATAAGAGGTTGCTGTGATGTAGAGGAGCCCCCGGAGTTTGAGCCCAATAAGGGGCACTTCGTGGCCTGCTGGCTCTACCGCTGAATGAAAATGAAGCAGACACCTTCGGTAAGACTTACCATCATCGGATTCATGTTACTCCTTATCGGGGCGGCGCTGCCTTTTGTTATGGTCATCGGGCTGCTGGAATCTACCCTTCTGCTGAATTTCCTGGCCGCTATTTCATCAATCATCGGCCTATTCGTCGGGTTTATCGGGATTGCCTGGTGTGTTCAGTCAAAACGCCGGGACACGGACTGACCGTCTCCCCCTCTTGCCCCCTCGCTCCCTATCGCCTTCTGGGGAGGAAAGCACCGGGCAGCGGTGCGCATTACCCCATCCTTAACGGTTACCGTCTCGATGTTGCCCAGCAGTGTGCGTCCCTCCTCGGTTGCAGCCCTGTTGCCGGTGACCAGCACGACCGGCCTGCCGTATGCCCCGGCAAGGGCGGCATTAAGAAGCCCCGTTTCGCCGACACGCAGCCCAGTCAGACAGACCTCGACGACGATACCCGTCCAGCTATCCTCCAGCACGCTTTACAAAAACTTGCCTTACTTCTGCCAGGCTTGTATACTTATTGTAGGACAGTTAGGAACTATCTTTATAAGGGGGCTAAGATGAAGTTCGTCACCGTTCGGGACCTGCGGCTCAAACCGGGCGAAATCTGGAAGCGCCTGGAGATGGAGAGGGAACTTATCATCACCTCCAACGGCAAACCAATCGCTTTGCTCACCGGCATAAATGAGGACACCATGGAAAGAACCTGCACTACACTGCGGCGTACTCGAGCGATATTGGCCATGGAAGAGATGCAGCGAACCTCGGTTCAGCTTGGGCTCGATAAGCTATCTGAGGAAGAGATCGAGGCTGAAGTTAAAGTGGTGCGGGGTCGCAGGCAGTGAGAATCGTGCTCAATACCAATGTCCTTCTTTCGGGTCTTCTCAAACCTTATGGTAAGCCAGCAGCAGTCCTCAGACTCATAGTCAGTGGAGCCTTCCAACTGGCATATGATGTCCGTATCCTCCTGGAATACCGTGAGGTGCTGCTGCGAGAGAAGTTTCATTTCACCAGGGAACAAGTAGATACCTTCCTGGAGTTAGTGGAAGCAGAGGGATTTCTGACCACGGCAAGCCCCCTTAAAGTGCGCCTTCCCGACCCTGATGATGCACCCTTCCTCGAGGTTGTGCTAGCCAGTAGAGCTGATGCTCTTATCACCGGGGATAAGCGTCATTATCCTCCCCATGCTTCCAAGGGGGTGGCAGTATTGAATCCAGCCGAATTCTTGGAGCGCTACGAGGGTTGAAAATCAACCTCCTATGGCCGCCTCAGCGTTTCATCACGTTGCCCAATATTACGCAGGATGATTGTGTCACCCTCAATCTGAGAGGAGGAACAGGATAAGGATGATGATGCCGCCAGCGGCAAGGCCCCACAGGAGAACCTTGAGGCCGAGATGGGCTTTGCACTTTTCTTCCACGGGGAGTCTGGCGCTCTGCCGCGGATGAAGGTGCACCATGCGCTGTGACTCCTTGTAGGTCTTCACGTAGAGGGAGACCTTCTTTTGCTGTTTGTAGACGATCGCCAGATTATGCAGGGCGTTGGCGTGGTGCGGATCGACCTCGATGGCGCGCTTATAGGCGTACTCTGCCCGGCTGAGGTCGCCTCCATCGAAGTAGAGGTTTCCCAGGCGATAGTAGATCATCCCCCTGTTGACGCCGTACTTTAACACCTCAACAAGGAGATCGATCCCCTCCCTGTAGGCTTTTTTCTTGCGCAGTGCCTCAGCACGCTGGAGCACCTCCTGCACAGCGGCCTCCTGCTCCTCAGGCGTCTCCACTTCCTGGATGGGCATCGAACCCTCTCCTTCCATGTCGGGATGCCGTTCTCCGGTGGCTGATGCTCACAACTCTTGAAGCCGATGCTTGCCCTGTGAGTCTTGACAACGGGCTTATGGTATTGTAGCATATATGGAAAGGGGGAACAATGTGTTGCAATAACTAACACAGGGGTTTTGAAATGGAAAGGCTTAAAGAAGAGGTTATCAAGCTGATTGAGGGTTTAAGGGATGAGATTATTGAGCTAAGCGATAGGATACATAAAAATCCTGAGCTAGGGTTTGAGGAGCATAAGGCTTGTGCCTGGTTAACTGATGTGCTTTCAGAGCATGGCTTTGAGGTGGAAAGAGGGGTAGCAGGACTTGAGACAGCTTTTCGTGCAACCTTTACTGGCTCCAGAGAGCATCCTAAGGTTGCCCTTCTGGCAGAATACGATGCCCTCCCTGAGATCGGGCATGCCTGTGGGCATAACATAATTGCTGCCAGCAGCGTAGGGGCAGCCATAGCATTGAGCAAGCTCAATTTGCCAGGCACTGTGGTAGTGTTGGGAACACCGGCTGAGGAAGGCGGTGGCGGCAAGATAATCATGATCGAACAAGGTGCCTTCAAGGGCATAGATGCCGCGATGATGATTCATCCTTCAGATCAGAACCTGGTCTCGAAGGGTTCGTTAGCCATAAAAGAGATAAGGATGAAGTTCAAGGGTAAATTAGCGCACGCCGCGGCCAAACCGGAAAAGGGGATAAACGCCCTGGACGCAGTCATCCAGGCCTTTAACAACATCAACGCTTTAAGGCAGCACCTCACCGAAGATGTGCGCATCCATGGAATAATCACTCACGGTGGAGTGAAGCCCAATATCGTGCCTGACTACGCCGAGGCCTATTTCTATGTGCGTGCACTGGATGAAAACTACCTGCTGGAAGTATTGGAAAAGGTTAAAAATTGTGCCAAAGGCGCGGCATTGGCCCAGGGGGCTAAAGTAGAGTTTGAGGTGGGCAGGGGATATAGGTCTCACAAGCTGAACCACGCATTGGTCGAGGCATTTAAGGCAAACCTGTTAGCATTAGGTGTAAAGCCTGATAGACCGCCGGAACACGGTGGTATGGGCTCAAGCGATATAGGTGATGTGAGCCATGTTGTGCCGGTCATCCATCCTTATATCTCTATCACCGAGGGGGAACTTCCAAGTCATTCACGGGAGTTTGCGGAGGCTGCTTGTTCTGAAAAAGGGCACCAGGGGCTGCTTATCGGCGCAAAAGCACTTGCCATGACCGCTATTGATTTATACGCATCAAGTACTCTGGGTCGTCTCTGACCCAGAGCTGCATGTTTGAGGTCAGGGACGACCTCGGCTACGACAGCGAGGAGGGGATATTGTGGCACCGTTGATCGAGGTGAGAGACCTCAAGACGTATTTCTACACCGATGATGGTGTGGTGCGGGCGGTTGATGGTGTTGATTTCACCATCGAACCGGAGAAGACTCTCGGGGTGGTCGGTGAGAGCGGGTGCGGAAAGTCGGTGACCGCGCTCTCGATCATGGGGCTTGTGCAGATGCCGCCCGGTAAGATCGAGGCTGGCGAGATCCTATACCACTGGAACGGGAATGTCACCGAGCTGACCAAACTCAATCCCAAAGGGAAGCAGTACCGCTCGATCCGTGGATGCCAGATCGCCATGATCTTCCAGGAGCCGATGACCTCTCTGAACCCGGTCTATACCATCGGGAACCAGATCATGGAGGCGATCATCCTCCACCAGAAGGTGGGGAAAAAGGAGGCACGTGTGAGGGCGATCAAGCTGCTGCAGACGGTGGGGATTCCGGTTCCGGAACAACGCGTGGATGAGTATCCCCACCAGCTCTCTGGAGGAATGCGGCAGCGCGCCATGATCGCCATGGCCCTCTCCTGTAAGCCCGCTCTCTTGATCGCCGACGAGCCGACCACGGCACTCGATGTGACCATCGAAGCTCAGGTATTAAAACTGATACGCGACCTGCAGGATGAGTTCAAGATGGCGATGATGCTGATCACGCACGATCTGGGGGTCATCGCCAATATGGCCGATGACGTGGTGGTCATGTACCTGGGCAAGATCGTTGAAGGATCGAGCGTGGGGAACGTCTTTCATCACACCAAACACCCGTACACTCAGGGGTTGATGAACTCGATCCCCTCGCTTGCCACCAGGAGACATCGCCTTGTTCCCATCAAGGGGGTCGTCCCCGACCCGTTTGAGGTGCCGGGGGGCTGCGTGTTCGAGCCGCGGTGTCCACACGCAATGGTGATCTGCATCAGGGAGATTCCCCCACTCAAGGAAGTTGTCCCTGGCCACCGAGCCGCCTGCTGGCTGTACGAATAATGAGGAGGTGATGGAGCTTGTCTTCTGATAACGTCCTGCTCGAAGTAAAGAACCTCAAGAAGTACTTCCCCGTGCGCAAGGGAATCCTGAGGCGTGTGGTGGCCCAGGTCAAGGCAGTTGATGATGTTGACATGCACATTAAGGAGAGGGAGATTTTGGGGCTGGTCGGGGAGAGCGGCTGTGGGAAGACTACCATCGGCCGCACAATCCTTCGCCTGATCGAGCCGACCGAGGGCAAGGTCATCTTTCGGAGCAAGAGGCTTGCCCGCTCGGGCGAACAGTATCGGGAGGTGGATGTCACCACAGCCCCTCCGAAGCTGCTCAAGACGCTGCGCCGCGATATGCAGATCATCTTCCAGGACCCATACTCCTCCCTGAACCCACGCATGACCGTGGGGTCGATCGTGGGGGAGCCGCTGCTGGTGCATGGCGTAGCCAGGGGGAGCGAGCGGGAGGACCGCGTCCGCCAACTGCTGCATGCCGTGGGGCTAAAGCAGGATCACATGAAGCGCTATCCCCATGAGTTTTCCGGCGGCCAGCGACAGAGGATCGGGATTGCACGTGCCCTCGCCCTTGACCCGCAGTTGATAGTGGCTGACGAGCCGATCTCCGCCCTCGATGTCTCCATCCAGGCGCAGGTGTTGAACCTCCTTGAGGACCTGCAGGAGGAGTTTGGTCTGACTTACCTGTTCATCGCCCATAATCTCTCCGTGGTCAAGCATATCAGTGACCGAGTGGCGGTGATGTACCTCGGAAGGATAGTGGAGTTGGCCAAGACCGAGGATATATTTGACAACCCAAAGCACCCCTACACCGAGGCGCTGATGTCCGCGGTGCCCGTTCCCGACCCCGACTACAACGTGGAGCGAATCATCCTCGAGGGGGATGTCCCCAGCCCGGTGAATCCACCCTCCGGCTGCTACTTCCACCCGCGCTGCCGTTACGCTAAAGAGGTCTGTAAGACGGAGACCCCGGACTATCGGACCGTGGGCGGGGAGCACTTCGCGACCTGCCATTTCGCCGACTCGCTGAACCTGCGGCCGGTCCGGATGGGCTGA
>QLUL01000093.1 GCA_018725425.1 Chloroflexota bacterium | reverse complement strand
AATCGTTGACACTTTTGGAGACATTAAGAAGTCTCACCAAGCGTTGACACATGGACATTCGTCCCAGGGGAGGCTTTAGCCTCCCCTACCCACCTGGAAAGAATCGAAGGGGCGCAACTGGACATGGCAAAATCCGAAGTAATTGACATGATACGAGAGGCATTAAAGGGGAGAGGAGGTCGCAAAAGTTGAAGAATTATGAAGTATGAGAACTTGATGGTTCCGCCTTTGCCAAAGAGCATTGATAAACGCCAAAACAAGGAGGTGAGCGGACATGCGGCACATGTTGGCAATTGTTGCTGTGCTGGTAGTGGTTATCATCCTATTCCTTCCGGTGGTTCCCGTGGATGTTCCATACACTATCGAGGAACCTTTTGAAAGGGAAATACGCTTCGATGTTCTCTCGGCGCGCCTAATCGAGGAATGGGATCTGACGCATGGAGTTTTTCACCGGATGGAGGTCAAGGTCGAGAACGTCGACATCTTTCCTGGAAGGTTTGACGTAGTTCTTGAGCTCTCGGACATAGACAGGTCGCTTGGTAGGTACATGGATAGCCACTCGCTTGTCCCCGGGAAAACGCACGTTTTCAGCGCATGGTGGGACACGGTCCTTGGCCAGGACGTTAGGGGGAGTTATATTGTGGATGCTCCAACGGTAACGGATAGGCGATTGGTCACGCGGTACAGAACGGAGCATAAGTCTATTATCCAAATTATTTGGTAGCATTAGCTGACATTTCTTCCGGATTGTTGCACGGCTTTGTCTGGGGACTTATCCATCTTGCCGAAAATAATTCAGGACTCCTGACATCTGTGCAATAATTTATGCATCCCAGGCCAGTCGATAATCCAAGAGCCAGTCGGTGTTAAAGTAAATAGATTGCTTTTGTTACGTTCGTTGCACAAGGCTTGCTTGGCTTGGTGAGGCACTTTCGCGTTTATACATGTTGCATTAATTATTGCACACCTGAAGTGAAAGTCAAGTAAAAAGTCAAGTAAATATGAACCTATTTTGACCACGATGTCAGGAGTTCTGTAATTCGGCAGATTGCTGCATCCTGGCGGGGTTTGAGTTTGCGAGGAGTCAGAAATCGCCTCTAAGATCACGGTCAAGGGGCTGGGAAACTTACTATCGGCGCTTCATGAATCGCAGGTTTTGCTCAAATACTGGGCAAAACATCAAAAAAATGAAATAACCCTGTTATTCTTTTCAGGTTCTGTGAAAGGTAGGGCAAGCTGAGCCGATGATTTTCGCTCGATAGCCTGAACCAGAGCTTGAGCATACAAGCTGGTCTCAGGGAAAACGGTAATGAATGTATCCATCCCCAGGAGCTCGGCCCGAGCAGGAACCCGCATGGCTTGCTCAACAAATTCTCTGATTCCCATCCGGGCCAGGGGAGTGCCAGCAAAGATCTCCCGGCGTGCCCAGTTCACAAAATTGTGGGCCAGCAAGCCTAACATCAGGGTGAACTCGATTCCATAGAAGTTACGGACTCGAAAATGCTTGAGATTAAGGACATTCTTTTCTGTCTTGATAAAGGCTTCAATGGTCTGGCGAGCATTATAAAGCTTCAACAGGGCAATGGGGTCCTTCACTCTTTCTGGGATGGTGGTGACTAGATGAAAATATTGGCAAGACTCGGGCCGGAGAGTTTTGGTTCGTCCAAGAACAGTGCGTGCCGGGTATCGGCACTCGGGCAGTCGAATGGGGCCAAGCTCAGCGACGGAAGTAGCAGGATTAAATGGAATCCACTCATTCTCGGCTATTCCCTGCGCCAGGTTTCGGGCAGTGTGAGGTGAGTATCCTTTGAGCAAGAAGTCATACCCTAGATCCAGGAGGAGCGTGATACTACCGATGGAGCCAAACCCAGCGTCTCCACGGATAAGAATGACTCGATAAGGATTAGATGAGCGGAGGCTATCAAACCGGTCAACAATCTGGAGAGAATCAGCTACTTTCTCTTGGAGGAGTTGTGCCCGGCTGTCGAGCTTATGAGCCCTTCGCCCCAGTACCGCTTGGCGCTGAGACTTCCGCGCCCGATGGGCTTCTTCTCTGCGAGACTGGCTACGGCGTCCCAACTTTTCGGCCTCAGTGAGTAATTGCTCAACACTAGCTCGGTATTTATGCAAGGAACGCGGAGGAGAACCCACTCGCTTCTCGATAAGCAGGAGGAGATCAATTAGCTTGGTGGCACAATGAGCAGTGCCGGGATCAAACAAACCACCGAACACTTCACCGAGTTCCCCTCCGGTGTAGGCGCAGGTGAGCTTGTATCCCTTTCCCTTGTCTTTCTGCATAAACCCGAAGGCGGCTCCTTCGTAAGTTCTACTGGTGGGGCTTACTGGCAAGCCGGTCATGTCAACGTCTACTATAAGCCACTCATTTACGGGATGTCGCCGGGCCAAGCTTCGCTGAGAAAAAAGGGTGTGGGAAATTTCCTCCAGCTGGAGTAGGTTCTCAGGTGTGATTCGATGAACAACTTCGCTGACTTGAGACTGATCGGCAAACTGTTTCTGGCACCAGGCTGCTGCTGCCAGTCTGTCAGGCACCAGACGATTATTGACCGTTTTCACATCCGGACAGCCGGCAATCATAGAGACGAATAGCTCGATGACCTTCTCAACCGGCGTGTGATGGACAGTTTTCATATCGATTTTCAGTCGCTCCTTAAACAGGTCAATAAGTCCGATGTCTTGCGCATAGTGCCCTGTCGGGACAAGGAACCCGGTGATGGAGAAATCATCGAAATTGGCAAGCCCGTAGCGTTTGGTAATGCTGTCCATTGGTACACCTCCTTGTTGAGGAAAATCCTCAGATAGTACCAATGTACAGTAAAATAGTCAGGATGCATAGTCAAAGTGACTGTAGTCATCGGAGTAAGTTCGTCGACAATACGGTCACCCTGAAAATTCACCACCGTTTCATTTTTTGATGTTTTGCCCAGTATTTGCGCAAAAGTTACGATCATCTATTCTGAATGTCAAGCTACCACAGCCACATCACCTTTATTGGCCGGATTTAGATGTAGATTTAGAACTGGATTCTGTTAAATCACCAGAGAAATATCCACTTGTATATATTTAGTACCTGGCAAGGCGCGGAAGATGTGTTTAAGGATTTGGGCTTGACCGCCACGCAGGCTATCACGGCTGTTCTACAAGCATGTAGAGCTTGAGCGTGGACTGCCCTTCGTGGTGCGGGCGCCCAACGATGTGACCGTGGAAGCGTTGGAGCAAGCAAGAACACGCCATGGACTTGAGAGTTTCAACACGCTTGACGATCTGTTTGAGGACCTCGGGCTTTGATGAAGGCAATCAGGTGGAGCAGTATCAGGCAGAAAGCGAATTCTTTGAGAACTGATGATCTTGTAAGGTGGTGTAGTAAAACGAAACCCACCAAAACGTAGAAGGTGGGTTACTGTTGACAACGAAAGGGATCAGAGGAACTTATCCATCAACCCTTAAATAGTATGCCGCAGAATGTGGTATAATTGAGTCATTATGAGAGGTACATCGTGGGAAGAATACGCCAGATGATTAAAGTCAACGCACGGGAGTGTTGGACACTGTTTGACACGGGAGCTCGCAATACCTATGTCGTCCCTGCGGTTGCAGCAGTCCTGAGCACCTCGAAAATGCCTCACCCGATTCGAGCTGCACTGGGTGGAGAAGTGAAGGAATCTAACAGAACAGCACTTCTTCAGGGAGAAATAGAAGGGCATCTGATCTCCACCCACGCGATGGTTATCGACCAGATTGGTGACGACGAAGATGGCAGGTCCATCGAGGTGCTTTTTGGAGCCCTGGCCATGCAACAGTGGGGAATTCGTCTTATTCCGGATGAAGAAAAGTTGGACCTCTCTCGCTATCCGGAAGAGTTCGTGGAGTTCTGATCCTCCGAACAGGCAACACTTGCGGAAGACGGCCTTGAGCCCCATTAATTGCATCAGCCTCCGGACACGTTTCCGGTTGACCCGATGGCTCTTACTTTTCAGCCAAGCGGCTATCTTGCGTGCCCCGTAGAACTGGGTCATGGGCTACCTATCGCCTCATCGGCACTCAGCACTCGGCAGTGGGAACACAAATTTGCTTGTCAATCAATGATTCAGCGAAGAAAATCTAACTTGCAGTTTGGCAACCGAAACAATCAATTCGAACGTTATCATTGCCCTGCTATCAGGAGGTAACAATGAATTTAAATACTGTCTCCATATTCGACCTGAGTTCATCAGAGAAGCTACAACTGGTGGAAGATCTCTGGGACGATCTGGCAGCTACCACGTCAGAGGTTCCTGTTCATGAATGGCAAAAGAAGGAGTTGGCTCGTCGAAAGGCCAACTTGATGAGCAACCCGGCTTCGGGACTTTCCTGGGACGAGGTAAAACGCAGGGTTCGAAGTCGCTATGGCCGCTGAATTAATAATCGCCCCGGAGGCACAACAGGACGTCGATGAGGCATATTGTTGGTACGAAGATCGTCGACCTGGTTTGGGGGAAGAGTTTCTCGGCTGTGTGGACGCCTGTATCCAAGCAATTTGTCGCATGCCTGAACTCCACGCGAAAGTCCACGAGGAATACCGTCGGGCGTTGTTGAGGCGATTTCCGTACGCCATCTTTTACGAGTACGCCAGTGGGAAGCTGACAGTCTACTGTATCTTCCATACATCCCGGGATCCAAAGAAGTGGCGCACTCGCTTGTTGTGACTTGCCAAGCATCGCCGAACCTGTCAGTCCACCTGACCGCTATTCCGCTGCGCTCTATACCGGCAGGTTATCCTTATCGTTATGTTGCAGAGGATAAAGAATGATTAAATGCAAAGAGATCCATGGGAAAATGTTTATAAGAGAATAGTAAGCAAATGAACTATAGAGTTATTGTCAGACCTGAAGCTGAAAATGACTTAAAGGAAGCTTTCTCCTGGTATGAAGATAAAAGGCAGGGATTAGATATGACTTCCTTTTACAGGTTAATACAGGGATGAGATTCATAGAAAGAAACCCCGAAATTTGTCCGCCTGAGTATAAAGGAACGAGAAAGCATCTCATCAAAAGGTTTCCATACAATTGAAGTTGGCGCCAACATCTTAGCTGGTGCTTCACCTGATGGGATACTCGAATGCTCAAGTGTTATGCTTAACCCAGCCAAAAACTGGCGAAATCCCTTTGGGGATGGCAAAGCAGGTGGAAGGATTGTTAAAATATTGCAAGACTAAAATTCACAATTCAAGATCTGACCCCAGTTCCATTAATAACCCTTATACTGTTTACAAAGGCCATAAGCGAATCATTGACTTTGTTGAAGATTCCTGCAGGACATGGGCAAATATCGTGGATAA
>QLUL01000092.1 GCA_018725425.1 Chloroflexota bacterium | reverse complement strand
CCTACCGCCAGAGGTTTGTTGAGGCCATGGATGACGATTTCAACACTGCCCAGGCAGTGGCGATCCTCTTCGATCTGGCGCGGGAGATAAACCGGGCCAGGGAAGAAGGCGCCGCGATCACGGAGGCACAGAAGACTTTTCGGGAACTGGCGGGGGTGCTGGGATTGCAGCTAAAGGAAGAAGACCGGGGATTCGCCGCCGAGCCGTTCGTCGAGCTCCTGGTGAATGTTCGCGCTGAGCTTCGTGCCGCCAAGCAGTGGCACCTTGCCGACATGATCCGGGCTCGGCTGGGCGCTCTGGGCGTTACCCTCGAAGATACGCCTGGGGGTTCAAGGTTCAAGGTTCAACGGTTAGGTACCACCCAACCCCGAACCGTGAACTCGGAACTTAGGAGGAGAGATGAGGATTCCCGATGACTTGAAAAATATTCTGCCCGAGGCTGCCGCGGTGAACAATGAGGGTCACCTCATCATCGGTGGGTGCGATGTAGTAGGCCTGGTCGGCGAATTCGGCACACCCCTCTATCTCTTCGATGAAGCTACCCTGCGCCACAAGTGCCGGGAATACCGCAGAGAATTCAGTAAACGCTATTCCCATACCCTGGTGATTTATGCCTGCAAAGCCTTCCTTAATCTTGCCCTGGCTCAAATCCTCATGCAGGAGGGACTGGGGCTGGATGTGGTATCCGGAGGGGAGCTCCACGTTGCCAGATCAGTGGATTTCCCGATGGAGAAGGTCTATTTTCACGGCAATAATAAGACTCTGAGCGAACTCCGCCTGGCTTTGGATTGGGGTGTCGGCCGCATTGTGGTGGACAATTTCTACGAGCTTTCGTTACTCGACGATGCTGCCCAGAAGGCGGGAGTTACCCAAGATATACTGCTTCGCCTCTCTCCAGGGATCGATCCCCATACCCACGAGCTAACCACTACGGGAATCATTGACAGCAAGTTCGGATTCCCCATTGTCACCGGGCAGGCAGAGGAGGCTCTCGTCCGAGCGATATCCTCCCCCGGCCTTCGTCCGGTAGGGCTGCATGTCCACCTTGGGTCGCCTATATTTGAGATCGAGCCTTACGAACAGGCGATCGAGGTCGTCCTCCGGTTTGCAGCCGAGATGAGGCCAATGTTCGAGCTTCTGGAATTCAGTCCGGGTGGAGGTTTCGCCATCCCTTATACTCGCCATGATTCCTCTCCATCCGTTGCCGAATATGCCCAGGCGATATCCTCCAGGCTCAGTGGTCTCGCCGGGGAGCTCGGCTTGTCTTTGCCTCGACTGGTGATAGAGCCGGGCAGGTCGATCGTAGGGCGTGCCGGGATAGCTCTCTATAGTGCCGGAGCGGTAAAGGATATCCCCGGTGTGCGGAAATATGTCTCTCTAGACGGGGGCATGGCGGACAACATTCGTCCCGCTCTCTATGGAGCACGGTATGAGGCCCTCGTGGCCAACAAAATGGATGCCGAAGCGGCGGAGCGAGTTGCGCTGGTGGGCAAACTCTGTGAATCAGGGGATGTTTTGATCAAGGACATCGCCCTCCCTCGGATTGAGCCTGGAGACATCGTTGCGGTACTGGTTTCGGGTGCCTATTGTCTTTCCATGGCCTCCAACTATAATTGCTCGCTGAAGCCGGCTGTGGTATTAGTGGGCGACAGTAAGGCTCGGCTCATTCAGCGCCGAGAGACCTATGAGGATTTAAGGGTTAGGGGTTAGGGGTTATCCCTTATCCCCTATCCCTTATTCTTGAAAATGTGGCAAGTTATCGGACAGACTAAAATCGTCAATTCGCTAAGGCGCAGCCTAGCAGATGGGCGTCTCTCTCATGCCTATCTTTTAGCCGGGCCCCAGCATGTGGGGAAGATGACCCTGGCTATCACCCTTGCGCAGGCACTGAATTGCCTCTCTGAGGATAAGCCCTGCGGTGAGTGCCCGTCGTGCCGCCGTATAGCTTCGGGCAAGCATTCCGATGTACAGGTGATCGGAAGGGCAGAGACAGAAACCAGGCGTGGGTCGTCCGTCCGAAAGGAAATCAGCATCGACCAGATTAGAGAAATGCAGCATAATGTCAGTCTGAAGCCCTACGAAGGAGACCATCGGCTCATCATCATTGATGGCGCTGAACATATGAGCGAAGAAGCGGCCAACTCGCTGCTCAAAACGCTTGAGGAGCCACCTCCCAGCACCACCATCATACTGCTTGCGGCGGATGAGGGCTTACTCTTGCCAACCATCGTTTCCCGCTGTCAGCGGCTCAGGCTGTCTCCACAGCCCGTGGGGACCCTAACGCAAGCATTGGTGGAACGATGGGGAGTGTCTGGCGAACGTGCAGACCTTCTGGCCAGGCTTTGCCATGGCTGCATCGGCTGGGCGATCCGGGCCATACATAACGAGAAGGCGTTGGCGAAACGTTCGGAGCATATGGACAGCCTCATATCGTTGTCCAGGGGCGATGTCAGCGAGCGCTTTGCGGTCGCAGCGCAACTGGCAACGCAGTTCGGCAAGGACAGGGCATCGGTGAGGGAGCGGCTCGAGCTATGGCTTACCTGGTGGCAAGATTTGCTCCTCGTGAAAAATGGCTGCGGCGAGTTCATCACCAATATGAATCGGAGAGAGGCGCTGCAGCAAGCGGCGGCACAATACAGTCTGAGTGCTATCAGCGGGATGATTCGATCGATCCGGGAAACCATACAACAACTGGAGCAAAACGCCAATCCGCGACTTGCTCTAGAGGTACTGATGTTGGATATTCCTCATTAGAGTTCAGAATTTAGAGTTTAGAGGCCACCGTCCCCCCCAAAACTCAAAACTCATTACTCAGAACTCATTTTGAAAGAGAGGCAAGCTATGCCTGAGGTAGTTGACGTTCGTTTCAAGCAGGCCGGGCCGCTTTATCACTTTGCCCCGGCAGGCGTTGATTTCGAGGTCGGTGATTGGGTAGTAGTGGACACCGCCCGCGGGGAGTCCCTGGGCAAGATAGTCACCGCTCCCAGGGAGGTCCCGCACAGCGAAGTTCAGGAGCCGTTGAAGTCGGTGGTGCGCCGAGCAGAGCCAGGCGAGATAAGCAAGGCGGCAGAACTAAAGGCTTTGGAGAAGGAGACGGTGATCAAGTGTGCCGAGCTCGCTGCCAAACATGACCTCCCCATGAAAGTTATCGCCGCGGAATACAATTTCGATGGCAGCCGTCTGACGGTCTATTTCAGTGCCGAGAGCAAGGTCGATTTCCGTGCCCTGCTAAGAGAAATGGGATCCCTCTTTAAGGCTCGGGTGGAGCTGCGGCAGGTAGGGGCACGGGATGTAGCCAAACTACTCGGTGGCATCGGGAGGTGCGGTCGGCTCCTCTGCTGCTGCACCAGCCTTTGCAAGTTCGATCCCATCTCGGTGAGAATGGCTCGCGATCAGGGCCTGTCACTTAACCCGGCCATGATATCGGGTGTCTGCGGGAAATTGCTCTGCTGTCTCAAATACGAGCATGAGCAATATCTGGCTAGGAAATCAAGAGGGGAATCATGACTATCGAGATGGAGTAAAATGGGTGAAAGAAATCTTAGCAACATCTTTCTGATCGGGTTCTCTTACAGTGGCAAATCGCAGACTGGTCGAGCGGTAGCGGAGCGCCTCGGCTGGGATTTCACCGATACCGACGATGAGATCGTGGCCCAGGCCAAAAAGCCGATCCCGGAGATATTCGCTGAAGATGGCGAGGAGCATTTCCGGGAGTTGGAGCATCAAGCCCTCGCAAATGTCTGCCCCAGAAAGGAGATGGTCATTGCCACTGGCGGGGGCATAATCCTCGCCGCCGAAAACCGTGAGATGATGAAAAGGTCCGGCGTGGTGGTCTGCCTGGAAGCTGAGCCCGAGACCATCTACAGTCGCTTGGTCATTGATGATAAGAAAGGTGAAAACAAAGTGGTTCGCCCCTTGCTTTTAGGGCCTGACCCCGAGAGGCGCATTGCCCGGCTCAAGGAGTTTCGTCAGCCTTACTATGCCGTGGCCGACTGGACGGTGCATACCGATTGCCTTACCCTGGAGGAGGTCGCCGGCGAGGTGATCCGCGGCTGGAATTACATCCGCAGGCAAGAGTCAAGAGTCAAGAGTCGAAGTGCGAGGCGGGGGACTCCAGACTCCAGACTCCAAACTCCAGACTCCCCTGTGGTAACGACGGTCACCGGGAGCTATTCCATACTCGTCGGCTGGGACCTGATCAGCAAGACGGGTGGGAATATGAGAAAGGCTGGTCTGGCCGGGACTGTCTATGTTATGAGCGATAGCTGTGTTTTCCCCCTCTATGGACGGAAGGTCACGGAGTCCCTTAGAGATGCGGGCTTTAGATTTGATTCCTTCGTTGTGCCCCGGGGCGAGAAGAGCAAGTCTATCGAGGCTGCAAGCCAGGCCTACAATTTCCTGGTCGAGCGCCGCGCCGAGCGCGGTGAAATCATCCTGGCCCTCGGTGGGGGCATGGTGGGAGACCTCGCCGGATTTGTGGCTGCTACCTACCTTCGGGGGATGCCCCTGATTCAGGTTCCCACCAGCCTGGTGGCGATGGTCGATTCCTCGATTGGCGGCAAGGTGGCGATTAACCATCCCGAGGGGAAAAACCTGATCGGAGCCTTCTATCAGCCGAGGCTGGTTCTTGCTGATGTAGAGACTCTCACTACTCTGACCGAGCGGGAACTTATCTCCGGGTGGGCCGAGGTTGTAAAGCACGGGCTCATCTGTGACGCCGATTACTTCCAGTTCTTGGAGCAGAACGTCGGCAAGCTCAAGAGGCTGGAGAGAGGAGCCACTACTGAGGCAATAAGGCGTAGTGCCGCCATTAAGGCCGCAGTGGTGAGCGAGGATGAAAAAGAGACGGGATTGCGCACTATCCTGAATTACGGACACACCATAGCTCACGGACTGGAGGCTGCCACGGGATACAAGCGCCTGCTCCACGGTGAGGCTGTTTCCGTGGGCATGATGGGCGAGGCCCGAATCGCCGAAAAGCTAGCGCTCCTTGAGAGTGAGGTCGTGGAACGGCAGAGGTCGATTCTCCTGAGATTTGGCCTGCCGGTAACCTGCCCTGGCATCGACACAAACGCCGTCCTGAAGGCCATAGAACTCGATAAGAAGGTTCAAGGGAAGGCGGTGCGCTGGGTGATGCTGCGGCACATCGGTGAGGCAGTGGGGGGACACGATGTGCCCCCGGATGTGGTGCGAAGCGCCATTGAAGAGATAGTGGCATGAATTCTTGCGTCCCCGCCGTGTCGTCGCACCCAATCTTTCTTGACAGTAGTTGACAGTTATGATACATTGAATCACCGGGCCGAAGTGGCGGAATGGCAGACGCGCTGCGTTCAGGGCGCAGT
>QLUL01000091.1 GCA_018725425.1 Chloroflexota bacterium | reverse complement strand
CGCGCCGGATTTGCACCGGACTTGCTCTCCCTTTTAGCCCTTGCTCGCGCTCGGGCACCTCTGTTGATCTATTCAATTGTGGTCTACTGTTGCTATTATATAGTATTCTAACTGGAAAAGCAAGCGATGTCAAGGGTTCTTAATCATCCGTGAGTCCGGATACAAAATACAAAAGCTGCACCCTGCAGGTGATGACCTGAGCGAATCTTAGAATAAAGCAGGGCAGAGATTTTTCTTGAAATGCCCCCGCTTTAAGTCTCCGGTTGCAAGCACCAATTTTTTCATCCCATGGGATACAGAGCTACCTCACTGGGCAGGTGAGTCTCAATAACCAATAACCAGACAGCTTGCCTCGCCCATACCTCTCTTGACAAAGGCAAACGGGAGGTTTACTATAAGGTAAACATAATGCTTGTGTACCAACTATCGGAGCATAAACCATGTATGATGCTGGAAAGTATATCTGTTTCAATCTAGGACGGGTGATGCGCCGGGCGTATGATTACTATGAAAAGCGGCTGTCATCCTTACAGAGGAGGCGTCCTTGCTGACTGGTATGCCACTTTCCGGAAAAAACCTTGAAGAGCTGACCGAGATGAAACAGATGGACCTGCCGGGCCTGGGCAAGCGTCTGGATGCACTGGCCAGGAAAGGCCTAGTCTTCCGCACCGCCAAAGGAGGCCGGCCTCAATGTCGCTAAGTGAGAACATCAAAGATTTTGGCCTTGATTTGGGTTACAGCAAGGTGGGCATTACCACCGCCGACAGTTTCCCGAGCTACATCGAAGATCTCAAGGGTAGGTACGATATGTACGCCTGGTACATCGAAGGCCCTTCCCAGCCAATCAAGGGCGCTGACCCCAGGAGCGTCATGCCATCGGCCAAGTCCATCATAGTTGTAGTCTATGATTACTCCAAGGAGTCCTTTCCGGAGAAACTCGTGGGCAAGATAGGTCGGCTCTACCAGGCAAGGTGTTCCCTCACCCCCCGCAGTCGTATCAACGGAGCCCGACGTCAACTGATGCGGGAGTTCCTGGAGAACAAAGGGTGCGAAGTAGCCCAACGGCTGGTCGTTCCCGATCGGCTGTCGGGAGCACGAGCTGGCATCGTCACCTATGGTAAGAATACATTCACCTTCGCCGATGGGATAGGGTCGTTCATCCTCATGACCGCCTTCATCGTCGATGCCGAACTTGACTATGATGAGCCAACTATGGGAGAAGAGTGTCCGCCTAAATGCATGGCCTGCATTGACGCCTGCCCTACCGGGGCCCTGTATGAGCCGCTGAAAATGAACCCGCTCCGCTGCATCACCTACAACTGCTTTATGACCCAGGATGGCCTTCCAGCGGGCACCACAAGCTACATCCCGCCTGACATCAGGGACAAGATGGGTTCCTGGATTCATGGCTGCGATATCTGTCAGGAGGTATGTCCTCGTAACCAGAAGAGGCTCAAGGCAAAGCTGCCACCGAATGAGTTTCTGGTCAAAGTCGCTGAGGATTTCGAGCTAATCAAGCTTCTCAATCTCACCAACGAGTTCTACGCCAAGACCGTCCAACCGCTGATGTACAACTATATCAGAGAGAAGAAATACTTCCAGAGGAACGCCGCTATTGCCCTGGGGAATACAGGCGATCCGGAGTTCATTCCCGACCTCGCACGGGCGATGATGGACTCGGAGGAGCTGGTGCGTGGCTATGCCGCCTGGGCTCTGGGGAAGATCGGGGGCGGTCGGGCTATGGAGATCCTGGAGGTCAGTCTGGCGCGTGAAACTTCTGAGTTGGCCAGAAAGGAGATTGAGGCTGCTCTGGCCGTTGCCTGAGCCATTATAAGAGGGGCTGAGAAAAAACCGAACCAATCATGCGTGGTAGATTGGGGCTCATCTGGACAGGGGAGACAGCGGGGAGGTATAATAGACTCTCAAGGCAGGGGGCAATGCAGGTTACAAGAGGTGGAAAATATGGATAACGAGGAGGTAAGAATGCCTGTCTATGTTATGCTGACCACCCTCACCGACGAGGGAAGGAAAACGATTAAGGAAAAACCCGAGCGAATTAAGGAGGTTAATAAGGAAGTAGAGAGCATGGGGGTCAAGATACTGTGCCAGTATGCCCTGCTGGGTCAGTATGATTTCATCAATATCCTTGATGCCCCCAGCAATAAAACCATAGCCAAGGTGGCGCTGGAATTGGGTGCCAGGGGAACGCTTCAAACCATGACGCTGGCGGCGATGTCTCTGGACGATTTTATCGGTGCCCTGAAAAAGTAACCCTGCCATTCTTAGTCCTCTTGTCTCCTGTGCCTCCTGCTCTTGATCCGAATGAGCCGCGGAACCCAGAAATACTCCCGGAAATCCCTATGGCAATTTAGCTGATATCTAGAACAGCACACTGCAAGGCGCCGACCCGGTGTAGCCGCACCCTTTATGGGTGCGCTTGCGGAGGCGACCGATCCTTCGCAGGCATAAAGCCTGCGGCTACCGCCCACCTCTGTCAGGTTGTCCCTATTCTCCCCACGCACTTCATTGACATAGTCTCTGACTTGGCCTAAAATCAATGTGAGGAGGGTTATGAATAGCAACGAGATCAGAGACGCTTTTCTGACGTTTTTCAGGGAAAAGGGGCATACGGTGCTGCCGAGTTCCTCCCTGGTGCCACATGGTGACCCGACACTGCTGCTGACCAGTGCGGGCGTGGTGCAAATTAAGCCCTATTTTATGGGGGAGGCCACTTCACCCAGCCCCCGCCTGGTGTCGTGCCAGAAATGCTTCCGCACCACTGACATTGATTCGGTCGGAGACGCCGGGCACCTGACTTTCTTCGAGATGTTGGGCAACTTCAGCGTGGGCGACTACTTCAAGAAGGAGGCCATCGCCTGGGCATGGGAATTCGTGACCGAACGTTTGCACCTGCCGGAGGAGCGCCTCTGGATAACGGTCTTCCTTGACGACGATGAGGCTTTTGATTACTGGCTCGATATCGGGGTACCTGGAGGGCGGATTGCTCGCTGCGGCGAGGAGGATAACTTCTGGGGACCTCCTGGAGACAGCGGTCCCTGCGGGCCGTGCAGTGAGATTCTGTATGACTTCGGTATTGGTTGTGGCGAGCCGGACTGCGGCCCCGCCTGCGGCTGCGGCCGCTTTTCTGAAATCTGGAATCTGGTCTTCACCCAGTACTACCAGGATGAACGGGGGAATCGCACCCCGCTGCCCAGGCCGAACATTGATACCGGCATGGGACTGGAGCGCACCGCAGCTATAATGCAGGGCAAGAAGTCCGTTTATGAAACCGATCTGTTCAATCCCATCATGGATCGCATTTCCGCGATAACCGGACACAAACTGGAGTCGGGAGTCGGGAGTCGGGAGTCGGGAGTCCCCCTCCCATATAACGAAAGTGAGACCGTCGAGAGGGCGATGAGAGTCGTTGCCGAGCACGGGCGGGCAATTGCCTTTCTAATCGCCGACGGAGTAATCCCCTCCAACGAGGGCCGGGGCTATGTGCTGCGGCGGGTATTGCGGCGGGCGGTTCTCTTTGGCAAGAAGCTGGGATTCGATGAGCCTTTCCTCAGCGAGATAGCAAAGGTGGTCATCGAGCAAATGGGATGGCTTTACCCCGAACTTGCCACCAGCAAGGACTACATCATCAATACTATTGACCTGGAGGAAAGCAGATTCGATCAGACCTTGAATACCGGGATGAGATTGCTGGACGAAATAATGGCCCAAACTAAAGCGAGTGGCCTGGCGATACTTCCTGGCGAGCAGGCTTTCCGGCTTTACGATACTTACGGGTTCCCCAGGGAGATTACCTCCGCAATTGCTGCTGAGCATGGCCTATCCATGGACCTGGAAGGCTTTGGGCGAGAGATGGAGCGCCAGCGAGAGAGGGCGCGGGCAGTTCAGAAATTCGGGGGGGATATCAGCCAAAGTGAAGAATCGGCAGTCGTAGTGCGCTATCCACCGGTTCGGTTTGTGGGTTACGACAAGCTAAGTCATGCGTCGAAGATCGCAGTGCTCCTGGTGGGTGGGCAGCAAGTGGAGGCTGCTTCTCAGGGGCAGGAGATCGAGGTAACGCTGTATGAAACCCCCTTTTATGGGGAGATGGGGGGGCAGGTAGGTGACATTGGCGAGGTCAAAGGGCCTCAGGGCAGGGTGATAATTATCGGCGCCATAAGGCAAACCGACGACCTGGTGGTGCATCTGGGCAGGGTAGAAGAAGGAAGGGTTAGCGTTGGTGAGGAAGTTGTGGCGAAGGTCGATTTTGAGCGTCGACTCGACATCGCTCGCAACCACACCGCCACCCACCTCCTCCAGGCAGCCCTGCGTCAGGTGCTGGGGGATCAAGTCCGCCAGGCAGGCTCGCTGGTCGCCCCGGACCACTTCAGATTCGATTTCACGCATCTTATCGCCCTGAGCAAAGAGGAGTTGAGAACGGTCCAGGGCATGGTAAATGAAAACATCCGCCGGGATCTGCTGGTCTCCAGCCGAGTCTGCCCCTACAGTGATGCGATGACCGAAGGCGCACTGGCCTTCTTTGGGGAAAAATATGGGGATGAGGTTCGGATGCTGGAGATCAAAACCCCCGATTCTTCGGCGACGGTGAGCGCTGAGCTCTGCGGCGGTACCCATGTGCAAAGCACCGGAGAAATTGGACTTTTCCATATTACCAGTGAGAGGAGCATTGGTTCCGGGATGAGGCGCATCGAGGGGGTGACGGGAAGGGGGGCGGAAGCCCTCATTGCGGAGCGTTTTGCTGCGCTGGATGTGATCGCAGGCCAGCTTGAGGCGAGTCCCTCAGAGGCCGGGGAGAAGCTGGTGGCGCTTATCGCCGAGTTCAACGCCGAGCGCAAGCGAGCCAGAGGGTTAGAGAGCCAGCTTCTGCGTAGGACGGCCGAATCCCTTCTTCGTGAGGTCAGGCAGATAGACGGCATTAATGTCCTGGCAGCCAAGGTCTCCGCCTCAAACATGGAGCTATTGCGTCAGATGGGAGATTGGCTCAAGGATAAGCTCGGCAGCGCCGTGATTGTCTTAGGGGTGGTTCTGGAAGGAAATCCCCGGTTTTTGGCGATGGTTACCCCCGATTTAGTCGGCGATGGAATCCACGCCGGAGATATCGTGAAACAGGTGGCCCAGGTGACCGGGGGAGGTGGTGGGGGCAAAGCTGAAATGGCGCAGGCCGGCGGCAAGGACAGGAACAAGATCGATGAGGCACTGCGATTGGTTCCCAGGTTGATCGCGAAGGGGTAGCATGATGAGTGATCCCGTAGGACGGGCATCTTGCCCGTCAAATGATTAGCAGTGATCCCGTAGGACGGACATCTTGCCCGTCAAATGATTAGCAGTGATCCCGTAGGACGGGCATCTTGCCCGTCAAATGATTAGCAGTG
>QLUL01000090.1 GCA_018725425.1 Chloroflexota bacterium | reverse complement strand
TCGGTGGGGAAGGGGCCGGTGATCTTCAACTCGGTGTTGGTCGAAATAGAGGACAACGGCCGGGCGAGGGGTATTACTCGCATAGATATGGAGATGGGGAAGTTTTAAGTTACGGATTAACACTTAACACTTCTTTTGTGGTAAAATTAGGTAGATAAGCTGAAGTAACCTAACAGCCTTTAGTCTTTAGTCGCAAGGAGGATTGGTGATGTCACTTGAAATAACAAGAAAGGAGTGGTATTTATGTCTCATATGTTTCCTCTCCGTTTCGTCGGAGCAATCATCTTTGGCCTTGGTGGGTGGAGGCTGGGATCATTTATCAACGAGCAAGATCCTCCAATGGAAGGAGTATTATGGGTCGCCCTGCTCACCATGTGTGGGGCTGGCATTGGATTTGCACTCGCCCCCTATCCCCAGCGTTGGCTGCGGGGGAAGATTAAACAGATCCCCGGCCATACCTTTTTTGCGGCCACGGTCGGTCTGATAATCGCTTTAGTCCTCTCAGCCATTCTGGCCCTGCCCCTTTCCTTGCTCCCCGGCCTGTGGGGCAAGGTCTCACCGGTGATCGCCTTTCTGGTGTTGAGCTATCTGGCCATATCGGTAATGGTGCTTCGTAGCCGCGATGTAGCCCCATTCCTCGGCACGACTCCCTCGGTGGCGACGATGATGAGTGACGGGAGGAATGGCAAGGTCATCCTGGATACCAACTCCATCATTGATGGGCGCATAGCCGATATTATCGAGACAGGCTTCGTGCACGGCACTTTGCTTATCCCTAAGTTCGTTCTCGACGAGCTACACTATATTGCCGACTCGCCCGATCCACTACGGCGAATCCGGGGACGCAGAGGTCTGGACATTCTAACCAGGCTGCAGCGGGAATCAGACATCCCCGTCCAGATATCAGACATGGATTTTAAAGGCATCCGCGAGGTGGACACCAAACTGGTGGAGTTAGCCAAGGTTCTGCGATGCCCCATCGTTACCAATGATGTCAATCTGAATCGAGTGGCCTCGCTGCAGGGAATCAGGGTGCTCAATGTCAATGAGCTGGCCAATGCCTTAAAGCCAGTGGTCCTGCCGGGCGAGGAAATGAGACTTCGCATCGTCCAGGAAGGTAAGGAACTGGGGCAAGGGGTCGGTTTCCTCGACGACGGCACCATGGTGGTAGTTGAAGGGGGACGTCGCTATCTGAACACCGAGGTTACGGTTACAGTCAACAGGGTGCTGCAAACCGGGGCTGGGAGGATGATCTTTGCTCATTCCCAGTAGGAGCAGATCTACGTGTTCGAGGTTCAAGGTTCGAGGTTGAACTTTGAACCGGGGAGAGAGGCCGCGGAATGAGGGGCAGAGTTGGAGCGATCATTGTAGCCGCGGGGCAAAGTCAACGAATGAGCGGGGTGGATAAGGTCTTTGCCGAGCTTGGGGGAGAACCATTGCTTGCAAGGGTACTCGACACTTTCCAGGAATCCTCCGTTATTGACGAAATAGTGCTCGTATTGGGGGAGGAGAACTTGGAGCGTGGACGAGAGCTGGTGAGCAGCCATCAATGGCCAAAGGTAACGGCAATATGCCCGGGAGGAGAGCGGCGCCAGGACTCCGTCAAAAATGGACTCCGGAGACTGGGAGATTGCCAGTGGGTAGTGATCCACGATGGGGCAAGGCCACTAGTTGACCCCGATCTGATTGAGAGAGGACTGGCCGAGGCCGGGGAGAGCGGCACGGCAGTTGCCGCCGTGCCGGTCAAAGATACCATCAAGAGGGTCTCCCGGGACGGGTTTGTGTGCCAGACGCCGGAGAGAGATACCTTGTGGACTGTCCAGACCCCACAGGTCTTTCTCTTTGATCTAATATTCCAGGCCCACGAAGAGATAACCGAAGATGTCAGCGATGACGCCACGATGGTTGAAAGGTTGGGACACAGGGTAAGAATCTACCGCGGATCATACGAGAATATCAAAGTGACCACCCCGGAGGACCTGGCGCTGGCAGAGGTCATTCTGAGGAGGAAAGAAGGTCTGTAGGCGTTCAGGCGTCAGTTGGGTAGGGGAGGCTTCAGCCTCCCCCGACAGGGTTTCTAAAAGCCATGCGCGTCGGAATCGGCTACGATGTCCATAGGCTGGTGGAAGGGCGGAGGCTGGTGTTGGGTGGGGTGGAGGTGCCTTTCGGTAAGGGCCTCCTTGGCTGGAGCGATGCCGATGTGGCGATACACGCCATAATCGATGCCTTGCTCGGCGCTGCCACCCTGGGAGACATCGGGACCTACTTCCCATCCACTGATCCTCAGTACCGGGGCACCTCAAGTCTGGTTTTGCTTCGGCAGACGAGGGAACTGCTTGTGGATCATGGCTGGCACATCGGCAATATCGATGTTACCATCGCTGCCCAGGAGCCGAGGCTTGCGCCGTTTATCGATGGGATGAGAAGGCGAATTGCTGAAGTTTTGTCTGTAAGTGAAGATCAAATTGGAATCAAGGCGAAGACCACCGACGGGCTGGGGTTCGTGGGGAGGGGGGAGGGGATGGCGGCATACGCGGTGGCCTTGATTAGTAAGTGACAGTTTTGATGTAGTTAGCGGGGGATGCTCAATATGCAGTGATGATATTGAGGAGGGTGAGTGATGAATTTTGAAGATCTGAAAAGAATGTATGACGAGAAGAAGAGACTTTATAGTGAGGCTCTTGCAAAAATCCGTTGGCCGAAGCTGAGATAACGCAACTGCCAGCTTCAGAGAATCCCTTTTTGCAAGAGGCTCTAGTGATAAGGTATATCTCCATGTGTCTGAAATATTCGAGGAGGCACAGGAGGGATACAAGCAAGAATACTTAAGAAGTGAGAAGGCTCAGAAACTAATTGCGCAGGGCAAAACCCCTGATCCTGAGCAATCTTGGAAGGGCTTCAAGGGGAAGAATTTTGAGAAGCTCATACTGTATAGCATCCAGTCGGAGCTAACTACTGAGAGGATTAGATGCATCCCGGGATTTTTGCTTAGTCGAAAGCGGCTATCCGAAGAGTTAAGTAAAGTTTACCGAAACTTACTCATTAGGTATGGTAGGTTTTCAATACTCCCAGATGCAGACTTGGTAGTATATGAACCATCGACATGTAGGATTATGGGGATAATATCCTGCAAGATTACCTTAAGAGAGCGGATAGCCCAAACTGCATATTGGAAGTTAAAGCTAGCATCGGACCCGGCAACGATGCATATAAAGGGATGGTTCATAACGACAGATGAGGATGGGGACCTAGTTAGGGGTCTAGATGAGCCCTCAAAAAGAGGGGCAGTGAGGAACAGAATAATCGTTGAGCACGACTTAGATGGCACATATACCCTACGCCAAGCAAGCGAAAGCGACAGGGTTAAGTCATTTCCTAAGCTAATTGACGATCTGAGGAGGCTGGCTAATGGCGAGTAAAGACGCGAATATAAGGAACAAAGGAACCTTACCTTTATTTAAGGAAGTAGAGGCCGATGTTCTTGTCGGCTCTCAAAGGGATGCTGCTCAGACAGACGAAAAGCCATCCTTTGAAACTACAACTCTCTGGGATTATCCTAAGCAGAGTTACGGCAGGGTACAAAGGAAATAATAAGTTTCAAGGTGTTACACCGGCATTTCTAATTTGGAATCTTCTCCAAAGATACACACAGCGTGGTGACATGGTTGTTGACCCAATGTGTGGCAGCGGAACAACAATTGATGTGTGTAAGGAGGAAGGGAGGCAAGTTGTAGGATATGACATTGCCCCTCAACACTCAGAGGTTATTCAAAATGATGCTCGAAACATCCCGCTTGATGACGAATCGGTAGATATGGTGTTTATAGACTCCCCTTATGGCGACAATGTGAAATATTCAGAGCATCCCGATTGCATTGGGCGAATTTCATGTGAGGAAAACCTGTTTTATGAAGAACTAGAGAAAGTTGCACAGGAAATATATCGAATACTCAAGCCCGGTAAGGTAATGGCTTGGCTGATTGGAGACCAATGGGTTAAGAAAAGATTCACTCCTGTTGGATTCAAATTATACGGAATGCTTTGCAAATATTTTGAAACGGTTGATATTGTAGTCGTGGCACGAAGGGGCCAGAGTTCACACACTGGAGTTTGGCACAACAGAGCAAAAAGGTTCAATTTCTACTTAAGAGGTTTTAAATACCTTTTCATAATGAGAAAGTCCTATCCCGAGGATACCACGGTGAAGAAAACGAATAAAATCAAGTGGGCGAAATATAAATAAGGTTGAGTCAAGTGAAAATCTATAGCCCCTTTTCTGGTAAGAAGGACGAATTCGTCCCCGGTGGGGATGAGGTGAAGATGTACGTCTGCGGCGTAACGCCCTATAACTCCTGCCACATCGGCCACGCCATGAGCTACATCATCTTCGATGTCGTGCGGCGCTATCTCGAATTCCGCGGCTATAAGGTCAAACATGTGCAGAACTTTACCGACATTGACGATAAGATCATCGTCCGAGCAAATGCGCTCGGCATCCCGGCTGAGGAGCTGGCTGAGAGGTTCATCGAGGAGTACTTCGAGGATATGGATGCCCTGAATATAAAAAGGGCCGATGCTTACCCCAGGGCCACCGAGGAGGTACCGGACATCATCAGAGTGGTGCAGGGACTGATTGAGAAAGGCCATGCCTATGAACTGAATGGCGATGTTTACTTCAGAGTCCGCAGCACCGATAGCTACGGGAAGCTCAGTCACCGCAATCTGGATGATATGTCGGCTGGAGCGCGGATAGAAATTGACCAGGCTAAAGAATGTCCCCTTGATTTCGCACTGTGGAAGGCCGCCAAACACGGCGAGCCGAGCTGGGAAAGTCCCTGGGGTGGGGGGAGGCCGGGGTGGCACATCGAGTGCAGCGTGATGTCGCTCAAGTATTTGGGTAACACCCTCGATATCCACGGTGGAGGGCAGGACCTGATATTTCCTCATCACGAAAACGAGATCGCTCAATCGGAAGCCTTCACTGGGAGCGTCCCCTTTGTCAAATACTGGATGCACAACGGGCTATTGCAGTTGGGGCAGGACAAGATGAGCAAGTCTCTGGGGAATCTTATCACCGTTAGAGAGTTGCTTCAAAGATTCAGCACCGATGGCTTCAGGCTTTTTGTGCTCAGTTCCTATTATCGCAGTCCCTTAACCTATTCCGATGAAGGGCTGGAGGCGATGGAAAGGGGGGTAGAGAGGCTGCGCCGGGCAGCGTCAAGCGTCAAGAGTCAAGCGTCAAGAGTCGAGGGGTGGGGTGGGAGACTCCAGACTCCAGACTCCAGACTCCAGACTCAACAGGGGCAGCCACGGGATGCTGAATCCTACCGCCAGAGGTTTGTTGAGGCCATGGATGACGATTTCAACACTGCCCAGGCAGTGGCGATCCT
>QLUL01000009.1 GCA_018725425.1 Chloroflexota bacterium | reverse complement strand
CTTCAATTTGAGGAAGGGCTACAGGGCATCTCGATTAGGGTATAGCAGAGATTGGTTAGCAAAATGTTAGCCAATGATGGACTTCGGCGGTTGGTTAGGTTATAATTTGTATTTGAGCGCCCGTAGCTCAGTGGATAGAGCATCGGTCTTCGGAACCGAGGGTCGTGGGTTCGAATCCCTCCGGGCGTACCAGTTCCGAAGCTAATCAGATTGCTTTCAATCGTTACCCAGTGGGTGAGTCTTTCGAGTCCGGACTCACGGATTAAGGAAAGAATCCTCTAGTTGCAGGACCTCAGGCTCTCGTGCTAGAATATCTGTGATGCCTGCCGCAGGCAGGTCGGTGAGTGGGCTAGTTGGAGGGGCTGTAGCTCAGTTGGGAGAGCGCCTCCTTTGCACGGAGGAGGTCAGGAGTTCGAATCTCCTCAGCTCCACCAAGGGTTTCAATAGGTAGAACTTCAACTTGTTCCTTTTCTTTTCCATCAGGAGACATGGGCAATGTGTGATGCACACAGTTGGCGCAGGTCCTGGGCATCTATGTCAAAGGTTACCTCCCATCCCGGTCGTGCTGCCTCGACATAAGCCCATATCACTCGCCGGTTTACTTCCCTTAGCCCTGCCAGAGGCTTCGATTCCGGGGAAAGGAATGAACCCTGCAGCGGCCGCCCCGTCATCAGCTCCTCTGATTGAGTTCATCGGATAGCTTGCGCGCACTTTTGCACCTTCAGCGCAAGGACGATTCGGGGTCTCCTCGGCTGAGTAGTTCGATCAGACTTTCAATGTCCTGCTGAGGAGGGAAGGCCTCAAATCCGGGATAAGTATTGTCGCCATACTGGCCCGGCAGGGAAGTATGTCATCAGGAAGATGCGTTTTGAATGATTTGACGTAGCTCATTGACAGGAATGCGTGAGCGGTTTAGCTACAATCAACTTGACGATGCCCATCTTATCCATATTCTGCACCCGCTCGATCTTCAGCCCAGCCCTTTCGATGTTTGCCAGGGTGCGCCGGTTGATGTTGAACCCGAAGAGACGGACGACCAGCGGATTGAAGAGATCAAAGAGACTCCCCAGCCAGGGGTTCTCCGGGCGCATATGTTCCAAGAGCAGGATCTTCCCGCCGGATTTAGTGACCCGCCCCAGCTCCTCCATGCCCAGAAGGGGATCGGGCACCGAGCAGAAGACAAAGCTTGCCACCACGGTGTCAAATGACTGGTCGGGGAAATTCAGTGCCTGGGCGTCCATCTGGCGGAGTTCGACCTCGACCTTCTCCCTCTCCACCCAACGCCGCGCCCGCTGGAACATGTTCACGCTTAGGTCGATCGCGGTTACCCGGGCTCTGGCCGGGTAGTAGGGCATATTCTTTCCCGTGCCAACGCCAACTTCTAAAACTCTCTCCCCCTCGACCTGGGCCCAGAGCAGTCTCCGCCATTTTCGGGCCGAGCGCTCCATCAGCCCCTCCATCAGGTCATAGATCGGGGCGCTCCGATCGTAGCGGGCCTGAGTCTTAGCAGTGGCTTGAGCATCGGGCTTTGCCATCATTGCCCGCCTCCCCTGCCAGCGTGGCAAGTGCCAGATGTAGGTTCAATGTGCTGCTACTTTTGAATTAGCACGCGCAACTTCGGCCTGGTTCAGATTTCTCTTTGACGTACTTCTTGGGGTTTTTATCAAAGGTCTTCTTGCAGCCGTTCCCACAGAAGTAATAGGACTTCCCCATGTACTCTATTTTAGCCGGTGCCGTCTTCTCGTTGACATCCATACCGCAAACCAAGTCTTTGGCCATTTTATCCTCCTTTCTCGTAATAGTTTAGTCTTCCTAAAACCCGCTTGCCACGCGGCAGGAGAGGCGGGTCATTGCTCTCCACCATATATAAAGGATTACACTGATTCAAAATGAAATATATCACACCTGAGTAGTTTTGTCAAGTCCCTTTTTGGAAAAACTTACAACTATCCCTTTCTCCACTGCTTAGCTATTCTTGTAGCTCTATATGTTCCCCTCAGAATTGGAAACCTTGTTCCATTAAACTGAGACTGAGGATTGAAGCCTCCGGTTTCGCGCGGGGAACTAGCCAACCCTCAACCGATCCAGAGCTTCCAGGATCAGCTCTCGTGGGGGATATTCATAGACGTCATCTTTATAGAGATAAATCCTGCAGCCGTTCGGGTTGTAGGTCTGGATCTTAGCAGCCTCGGGATCGATATCGCGGCCGTTGATCTTCACTTGGGGAGAGCCTAAGAACTTGTGCTCTCTAGCTTCTTCCTGGGTTCTAATCAACCTTTCCCTCAACTTATATTCGACATTCCGCTCCACTAAAATCGACTTCAATAGTTCCCTGGTATCTTTCCAGACATGACACCCCTCATTGTGGAGCAACTCAACTCTGATCATTTACCCCTTGCATCCTTGTTTGACTAAGTATTATCACTCATCAGGAAAGACACATACCCGACCTCTTTTTTCTGTCTTATGTTCCTCATCGTTGCCCTGCTCAGTCTCAGTGCGTTGCATTTCTTTTTTGCACCTGCTATTTTTCTTTTCATATCCCTGTAAATGAGCCACAGAATTACCGCTGCAAGGGGACATAGTATGAGAAACATAATATAAACCCGGATATCCAAGAATATGCCGAACAATGCGAGTATCCCGACAATAAATAAGGGCAGGAGAATAATACCGGATATGATGATGAAAGTGTTTTTCATATTTTTACGCCTTTTAGGAGAGCAGAGTTGCTGACAACAGACAATGAACTCAATGCCATGGCTGCTGCTGCAATCATGGGATTTAAGAGTCCGAAGGCAGCGATTGGTACACCAATGGTATTGTAAATAAATGCCCAGAAGAGGTTCTGCTTTATCTTTCTCATTGTTGCCCTGCTGAGTTTAATCCCTTTAATAACGTTCCTGAGGTCATCCCTCACAAGTATAATCCCGCCTGCCTCCTTGGCAATATCAGAGCCGCCCCCAATGGCAATTCCTATATCTGCCTGGACAAGGGCAGGGGAGTCATTTATCCCATCCCCCACCATTGCCACAACTTTTCCTTCGGTCTGGAGTTCCTTGATAACCTTTGCCTTATCCCCTGGAAGGACATTTGAAATTATCTTCTCTATGCCGATTCTATTGCCTATGGCCTTTGCTGTCCTTTCATTGTCACCGGTAAGCATTATGACCTCTATCTTTTCTGTTTTTAGCCCTTTTATAACATCCCCAGCATTTTCTTTCAATGTGTCTGCCACTGCAATGAATCCCATGAGCTTCTTTTCTCGGGCAACGATCATTACCGTATTTCCCTCTTCTTCAAGGTCAGAGATGATTGCCTCTTTATCTTCGTATGGTATGCCTCTCTCTTTCATAAGTCTTCTATTGCCGATTAAAATCTCCTTGCCTTCGTATATCACCATAACGCCATGTCCCGGAATAGCCTCAAATGTTTCATAATCGGGTGTGCTCAGTCCCCTCATATTTGCCCTTTTTATTACGGCCTCAGCCAGTGGATGTTCAGATCCCTTTTCCGCAATGGCTGCAAATCGTAATACTTCATCTTCTCTGACGCCTTCAACGGTCACTATTTCTGTAACCTCTGGTTCTCCCTTTGTCAGGGTACCTGTTTTGTCAAATACCACTACGCTTAATTTTTCAGCCCTTTCGAGGTATTCAGCCCCTCTTATGAGTATCCCCAATTCTGCTCCCTTTCCGACTCCAACCATAAGTGCCGCTGGAGTGGCAATGCCCAATGCACATGGACATGCTATGATGAGGACAGCAACAAAGGACAGGAGTGCAAGGGTGGGATTGCCTGTGAGTATCCAAACTAAAGCAGACAGGAAGGCAACCCCTATAACCGCTGGGACAAAATAGGATGCCACCTTGTCACCAAGCCTCTGAATATGGGAGGATGAAGCCTGTGCCTCTTCTACCATCTTTATTATCTGGCTCAATGTGGTATCAGAACCAACCCTCGTTGCCCTGAATTTGAAGGACCCAACCTTGTTTATTGTGCCACCTATAACCTTATCCCCTGTCTTTTTCTCAACAGGAACGCTCTCCCCTGTTATCATCTTCTCATCCACAGATGAATAGCCCTCTATGACAACACCGTCGGTGGGTATTTTTTCGCCAGGTCTGATAATAACTATCTCATCGACCATCACTGATTCAGCAGGGATTTCCACTTCTGAGCCATCCCTTATGACCCTCGCTGTCTGGGGTCTTAAATCAAGGAGCTTTCTAACGGCAGCGGAACTCCTTTTCTTTATTATCTCTTCCATATATTTGCCTAAAAGGACAAAGGCTATTATTACGGCAGAGACCTCAAAATAGACATTCCCTTCTTCAACAGGTAAAACGCCCGGAACGAATACAATAAAAGTGCTGTAAAGATAAGCCGTAGATGTTCCGAGAGCTATAAGTAGGTCCATGTTCGCCACACGGTTTTTTATCGCGTGCCAGGCTCCTATGAAAAATCCCTTGCCACCAAAGATCATAATGGGTGTTGTGATTATAAAAAGCCATACTCCCCCTGTGAACCATGGAAGCCATGGTATGGGAACCATTGTGAGGATTGTTGCACCTCCTGCAAGCCCGAGAAATACGCCTGCCCTGAAAATGGCAAGGATAACTACACCTGTAAGGGCAATGGTGACCCTCCTCTTCATGGATTTCAGTTCTGCCTCAGGTGCTTCAAAGGTCCTAACACAACTTTCACTGCAGAAGTAGTATGCCCTGCCTCCCGCCGCCCTTTTTATGGAACGGTCTTTTGGAATAACCATTCCGCATATGGGGTCTTTTGCCATTTCACCTATTGCCTTTGATGTGATGGAAATCAGTTCTTCTTTACCGGGCATGGAAAGTTTCTTGCCAGTATAAACATCAGGGTTTTTGTCAAAGTCCTCTTTGCAGGGCTTTGAACAAAAGTGATAGGCAATTCCATTATAGAATGATGTTGCGACCGCATCCTTATCTTCTATAATCATCTTGCAGACAGGGTCTGTGACCTTCATCCTTTTTCCCCTTTATTGAATATGTCTTGTTGACAGAAACTCTTCCCATTTTAGGAACCACTATTCTAAATCAACGTAACTATTTAGCCTACATATAGTCATTTGCATAAATCATTACATCCTGCCTTTGACTCCTTTATTCGACCGACGCCTTTTAACTGGCAGGGTTGATATTGACCCGGGATACCCCAGGCATACTGGAAAGCCCCCTCTCGATCGTATCTGCACAGGAGTCGCAGGTCATGCCCGTGATCGAAAGGATTATCTTCCGCCTGGTTTCGTCAGGCATCCATCTCATCCCCCATCGCTATTTCGGGTCAGTTTCGGCCCATTCACGAGATGTCCTTCCTCTTCTCCTCGTATTCCTCTTTGCTGATCTCACCCGCAGCATACCTCTTCTTCAGTATCTGCAGAGCCGAGTTGGGCTGGCTGGAACCGGATGTGGAGCCGCTGGATTGGCTTCCTCCACGCACCAGGGACACCACTCCCCAGATGACCAGCCCCCAGAAGAGGAGCATGAATAGCGGCATGAACCACCCACCGCCAAACGGCATGAACCACCCACCACCAAAGCCTCCTATCGGACACGGCCACGGCATTCCCCACCCTCTACCATGATATCCCCAGGTTACCCAGCCTAGTCCGAATACCAGGGGCAGCACGATAAGGATGGCCACCACTATACCCCCGATGACCAGGGCCAACTTCAGATTCTTGTCCATGTCTACCTCCTATTGCTTAGTTGAACACTCGGTATCTCTAGCCATCATATCAATATAAGGATGGCCACCCCGAAAATCACCACCATATCCATCAAACTGCACTTCCTTTCTCTGCGGCCACACCATTTCCCGCTCTGGCCAAGTAGATGAACATCGCCACTGCGGCAATCAGCATAACTATTGCCACCAACTGTGACTGCTGCAACCCCCAAAATATGACGTTTTCCACCCGCACAAACGTAAGGAAGAATCGTCCCAGGGAGTAAAGCGACAGGTAACTCAGGAACACCAGTCCATCCTTGGTGAAGTGGCGACTAAGCCGCAAGATCACCAGCAGGGCCATCGCATTCCACATTATCTCATATAACGGATAAGGGTGGATTGGCACTCCCAAGAGGTGCGCAGGGATCAGAGCATCCGGATGAGTGTAAATGAAGCCCCAGGGCAAATCGGTGACACCACCCAAGATATGCCCATCAATAATGCAACCGATCCGGCCGATCATTTGGCCGGTAAGCAGTGCCGGTGCCATGGCGTCAACGAGGCGACCCAGCGGAATATGCCTTATCCTGGCATAGACGATAGTTGCTGCTCCTCCCCCGACAACCCCGCCCCAAATAGCTAAGCCTTCGAATCCAAATATCTGCCACGGATTGGCCAAATAGTATTCCAGATAGTCTATTACATGGAACAGTCTTGTGCCCAACAGCCCACCGATCACCACCCATGGAGCGAGGGAGTAGATTTCCTCTTTGGCAATCCCTTTCTTTTGACCCAGGTATGCCGATATGAGCACTCCTGCTACGATTGCCAGCATTACAGCTACACCATACCAGCGCAGCTCAAAAGCTCCCAACTGGAAGATTACCGGGTCGATGCTAATGACAATACCATTCATCATGCTTTCCTCCCCAAAATAGTAGCTCCATCGCAGGATCGAATCTTTTGTTGTAACTCCATTATCACCACTTCAGGGCTTTCCGTATCGTTCCCATTAGCTCCTTGATATGACCCTCGCCGTGCTGGTCACGGATGGCATCAGCGACGCAGCCTTCAATGTGACTCTCCATGATGAGCAGCGAGACCTCGTCAACGGCTGCTGAGAGGGCAGTTAACTGCTGAACGATGTCGATGCAGTAACGATCGTCCTCGATCATCCGCTGAATGCCTCTAGCCTGGCCCTCGATTTTCCTCATCCTTGCCAGGAGAGAGGGCTTCTCCCTGGCATATCGGTACTGCCGTAACACTGTAGACATTCCGTTCATCCTCTAGCACTGTCCGCGCTGTGTTTCCGTCATTCATACTATATACTACCATATAGTATTATCATTGTCAAGTCCCCTCCTTGCATTCTTGGGGTCAGGTCTTTTGGCTGTTTGATTCCACACACTGTTTCATACTATATACTACCATATAGTATTATCAATGTCAAGTTTTCTCCTCGCATTCTTGGGGTCAGGTCTTGAGGTTTGCATTAAATTGAGCAGCCCCGTATGCCGCGGGCAAAACTCATACTCGCTCTCAAGCTGGGCAAAGATAAGCTCTTCCTGCCAGTGAGCGTTATACAGCCTGCAGCCCTTATCATCACAAAAGGGGTCGCCGGTCGAGGAATAGAAAACCGCCTGCATGGCGTACCCCTTCACAACCTCGGTCAGGCGCTCATCCTCGTAATCAATGAAGCTTCCCTTGAATCTCTCTTTGAGCTCCAACAAATCCTTCCCCAGCATCTCATACTGTTGCTTGAGGACGTAGTATTCCCTCGGCTTGGCGGGTGCCTCTACAATCCCGGTGGTAGAGATGACGGAGGAAAGACCATACACGCTTGTCCGGGCATGGTACCTCCTGTCGCCGTCATCCCAGGTGGCAAACAGACGGTTGGTGAGGAAGATATGAACAAACCCCGGGGCACGTTCTCCCCGGGGTATAAGTTCTGAAAAGATCCTCAGAAGATGAAACCCGTCGTAAAGGACTCCGAATGCCCTGGTTTTTCCCAGAATCCTCCTCTGTTCATACTGAACCTCACCATAGAGGGGTTCGCTGATGACAAGCTTTCTGGCTGCATTCTGAATCTTGATAGATGCGAGTTTTCTCGCCCAATCGGAGTCCTTCTCCCGACAAGAGGCAAAGGGATTACCCCTCACCTCCACCGGTACTCTCTTCAGTTTGTCTATTAAGTACTTGGCGATCTCCTCTATATTCAGTTGTTCGGCCGTGCCTTCGTCGTAGAGGAGAATCGCTTCTACCCGGACAGCTTTCATTTCAGATGTTCCAGCGCAATCTCCGCCGCCACTTCTCCCGACAAGAGCATCGCCCCGAAGGTCGGCCCCATCCGGGGCAACCCATAGGTTGTCGAAACCGCCATGCCGGCGACGATCAATCCCGGATGAACCTCTCCAGTGTGCTCGATGATCAGGTCTTCCGACCGCTCCACCCACATCGCACCGTAGCCCTTTGTCTTGATTAAGCCCCGCTCCTCCAGCTTCCTCACCACCTGAGCGTCATGACCAGTGGCATCGATAACCAGTCTCGATTCGAGCGCCACCGGATCAACGCAGGTTATCTCTCGGGGCAATGCCGTGACGGGCGTCCAGTTGATCACCACCCCGGCAACGCGACTATCTTCTCTCAATACCAGGTCATCGAAGATCGTCATATTGGCGAAGACAACCCCGCTGTCGCACGCTGAAGCGATGAGTTTTGAGCAGGCATGGGGTCCATCGGCGACAAACAATCCCTTGACAACTTCTTTATAGGGGATGCCAAGCTCATCCAGAACTCTCTCCGCCGGATGCCTTACGGTCACCTTATTCAGTAGATAGCCGCCAATCCAGAAGCCACCGCCAAGGTAGTTGTTCCGCTCGACGATGAGCACCTTCTTTCCCGCTCTCGCCAGGTTCCTGCCGGCCATAAGCCCACTCGGTCCGGCACCGACAATGACACAGTCGCTTTCCACGTATTCTGTGAACTGGGTGGCAAACTCGCTGACGATGGCACGAGTTACCTCTTTCTCTCCTACCGGACTGAACTTCTCCTTCACTTTTATCCTCCTCATAATCGTTCTGAAAGCCTCGTCGCTGCTTTTTCTGTCAATTATTAAACACTAATTTCACAAAGGTGCCTCTTTTCAGCTACTAGAAGATAACCGCACCATGAAGGTTTAAGAGAGGAAGTACCTATGGATATGATAAGCGCTGAGGATAAGATTGTCAATACCGGCAGAGTTTCAACAGAATGTAAGCGATCAGCTTTCAGCAAAACCCAAGTTTCGCTCCTGTCGTGCGAGGCATCTTCAGATGCCGATTGCAGGGTCGGGATTTCCCCCCTGTCATGACGATTGACCCCGTTCCAGTTTCAGGATATCAGCAATGTTAGCCCCTTCCCGAATCTCTGGTTCGATCAGGGGACTGGCAGATGACAGGATAGTGGAGACACCCGGGCCGTGGCCGGCGAAGCGGCAGTCGCCGTGAATGATCACTCCTATGGTTATCGCTCCCTTGCGGTAGCAGCGACCATAGGTGTTATCGTGATCGGTGATGGCCACGATATCGCCAAAGCGCAGGCGCTCAAGTCCACTCTCTCTTAAGGCTTCCTTATCTGAGGTCATGATATCGTAGTCTCCGGCTGCCATCCTGGTGGAGCCGACTCCTGACCCCATAAGCTTTCCGGGGACAATCGCCGCGACAGGCACTCGAATCTTTCCACTCATATCTTCAATTGCCATCTTGTCGAAAAGCCGTGGATCGAGGTTGTAAACCTTGATTTGGGGGTAATCTAAGAGTTCCAACCCCTGGCCGCAGGCACGGATGAGGAACTTGCTCTCCAGAGTGAGTTTTTCCAGCACATCATCCGGGAAATCTATGAGCACATGTTCAGCACCGCCATGGTGACCGGTAACCGTTCCCCTGCTGCCCTTGGCCTCGTCTGAAACCACTATAGCATCATTTCCAATGCAGGCATAGAAGTTGTAACCGGCATTGATCTTGGATGAACGATCCTTCTCATCGGCAGTCGTTGAGACCCCGGGCTCGACGTGATCCCCTATCCAGCCATAGACCGGGTCACCCACTTTTATATTATAGACAATCCCCCCTGAGCCCGGCAGCACAAACGGCTTGCCCTCATGATCCACCTCAAAGTCTCCACGCGCGGTGGGTGAGGCCACCTTGCCCTGCACCGAAATCATCACCAATCTCTCGGCATTCGTAGTTGGCTTAGCCATTCTATACCCCTTCCTTTTCATTATTGGATCTGGCAATTGTTCACCCATTCTCTCGACCGGACTACCCAGGCCATCCCCCATCTTCACAGGTAGAGAAGTCCAAGGTCTAATCTCGCTGAGGGAATCTTACAGCACATCACGCGGGATACTATATTTGCCCAACAGGTACCTCCAGGGAGCCAAACGTTTCAGTCCATCTAATATCAGTCCACCGTGCCGATCAAATGAGAAATGGGGGGAATCAAGCAATGCCTCGTGGATGTTGTTGTCTCTGATAATGCTGAATATCTTCTCGATCCGCTTGTCGGAGAGCCCGTTGTATAGTCTCCGGGCGAAGTAACCAATCTGCAGTTCTCGCCCCAGTTTTCGCTTCCAGAGCCTTTCGTATTCGGCAAGCTTTCTCCTGGAGAAATCGTTTGCGCCGAATGCCTCGTGGACGGCTTTGGACGCCATGTCAGCACACAGGAGACCGTAATATATTCCGCCGCCGGTGGTGGGCTTGACCTGTCCCGCGGCATCGCCGACAACCAGTACCCTGTCGCCGTAGGTCCTGGGGAGCGGCTTGAGCGGAATCCCTCTGTATGAGATAGTGCCCTCGGCACAGGTAGTCAGGCTCGTCCCTGAGCCCGATGATGTGGATATCTTCCCCTGTGCTGCAAGCTGCGCCAGAAACTCTCTCAGATAGGCGCCGGGTTTTTCACGCGAGAAAAGCCCCACTCGTGCTCGGTGCTGTGAAACAGGCACAAGCCAGGCAAAGAATCCCGGGGCTATCCTCTGGCTGAAGTAGACCTCAACCTCACTGATCCCATTGGTTTCCACCTCAGTCTGAGCCCCAATGATGAAATCCTTTATCTGTCCAAGGCCTAATCCTTCCGGCAATTTAGAGGCAAACCCGTTGGCGATAATCGCTACACGGCCCCGGAAGGTCAGCACTTCCCCCCGCTGATCGACCCACACCCTGACCTCGTCACCGGAGACTTTGATGTCTCTTACGTAGCTAGCCAGGAAATACTCGGCACCTTGTCTTTCAGCCTTTTCCGCCAAGCACCGATCAAAGGCAGCCCGATCGAGGATATAGGCCTGGACTTCATCCTTACTGACCCTCAGAAAATCTCCTGACGGGGCAAATAGCCTGGCCGAATGCGCCACTTTCAGGACACATCCGTCGGACACTTCGTTAATACCGGCAAACTGCGCACATTCCCGGCTGATAATCCCGGTGCAGCAGACGTGATCGCCAATCCCTTCGTGCTCCTCAAGAACCGCTACTCTGTAGCCCAGGCCGGCCAGCCTGCAGGCCACGTGGCTTCCAACCGGGCCGGCGCCGATTATCAGGACGTCGTAGTGGTCCATTTCACAATACCATTCCTCAAGAAACTCAGCAGGCCCCTGTTTCGGAGCAACTCCAGCGTGAAAAGTATGAGGATAAGCATCCCCACAATTTCGGGCCAATACACTGCCGGATCCGTCTTCAATGCCTCAATCAGGTTTGCCAGCCAGCCGGTCATATCGTACCGGGGGAAAGCCAGTCCGTATAGCGGCCAAAACAAGGTTCGGGTCTCAAGCCACATCCGGTCTAAAATGAGATGAAAACCGGAGCAGAGGGATAAAACAAGAATGCCCAACCTGCCGGATCGAAGGTAGCGGTACAGTCCGGCAAGAAGGATAATGAGGAAGAATAGCAGAGAATGACCGAATATGCGGCCGTTGCTGAAGGTATCGCCGAAGAGGTATATTCCCATCGGCTTATCAATGATGTCCGGCAGTATCGAGCCGACCAGTACCAGCCGGTAGTCTACGGAGGCGACCATGGCCGCCAACCCCTGCAACTGAGGTGCCAGCGGAGATGGATTGGCGATCTCTTCTGCCACCTTGCTTCTGTTGCGGAACGGCAGCCTGCTGCGGAGGGCATTATCCGCTCCCAGCGCCAGGCCTAAAGTGATCCCGGTGTGGCCAAATAACAGCACTCGTCTATTATAACAGATATTATAACAGAAAACGTAACTACTCAGCCACAGAGCACACCGAGATCACAATCGACACCCCGAAGAAGAGCAGGCTGAAAAAATCGTGCATGAAGCGGATAGCGGCTTCGACTCCCCAGTGGTTGCCGATGAGAAGCAGGGCAGCGAGACGCAGAATGTTGGCGAAGTTAGCTGCCGGTTATTATCGAATATATCTTCCGCATCTCTTTCCGCGGATATTTAGACCCAAAGTGGCGCATCACCGCTGCTTTATCCAGGGTAATATCCATGCCCAGGCTGCGATATTCCTCGATTATCTGCGCCTTGAATGTAACTTCGGCCATGACCTCGTCAATGACTTTAATCACCAGGTCCTTCACACTCTCCACCTGGGCTTCGGTGAATTCCTCAAGCAGCAGTTGCTTCACAAAGTCGTAGGTGAGCATATCCACATTTTCCAGCGCATTGTAACAGGTGGCGGCGATTACGTTGCGCCCCAGTCCACCGCCAGCGGCCCAGTGAATTTGCTCCACGGTTTCGGGCTTACACTTGAGTTGAATCACTTTATCGTCCATCGCAAACAAATACCAAACGCGCCCTTCGCTTCCGGTGTACCCACCTTCCACCTGTTCGAGACTTTCCTCACATTTCCGCTGGGCTGACTGGTATTCCCAGACATAGTCCTTAGTGATATCGCCGAAGTAAGGCGCTGCAGGGAGGCCACATATATCAAGCTGCCTCGGACTCAGAATATTGCCCTGAGGTGTAATCCCGAACAGCACCGCTACATCGAGCTTTACTGAATATACCACCAGATGCTTATTCTGGTTACCGTACAACTCATAGCTTATGTTGCACCGGTTTACTTTGTTCATCTCCCTGATAGCGGGATATCGCTCGAGGATTTCTTGCCACATATCACGGAAGGGGCCGAAGCGACTGTTGGCAACATTGGCTCTCAATCTCGTCTTAAAGGTCAGATACCGATACCCATTGGCGGTGTATGTATATCCCAATATATTAGTGCCATCAATCTTTTCAAATACCTCGATCTTTCTTGCCTTGGGGAATGTGTACCTGCCCGCCCTGTCAAATGGATAGGACATCTTCGGTGTGCCGTAGACCAACTGGACATTCTCCTCATTGTCAACATGGGTTATCAAGAGCGAGCCATAAAGATTCGTTGATGCTCGACAGCTAAATCCCCGAAGTATCCTGTTACCATTGAACGGATCGGTGTCCTCAAATGGCTCAAAGTCATTTCCGAAGAGTTCTGTCGCTTTTTCCCTCAGCCTGGTGATGCTCATCATAGAGTCTAGAGTCCCCTACCCCACTCCTCTTTGTCGAGTTAGGACAATGTTGCCTGGGGTGAACGGTTGCATAATGTGAAGCTCTCTGGCAGCTTCACCACATTGCATTTAGAATTTGGTATTCAACAATATCCTCATCTCCTGTATCCCAAAGGACCAATTCAGGGCATCGCTTCACTCTCATATTAGTACTCCGCCCTCCGGGCAAGCCCCTTCTCGATTAGCTCCTCGTTGAGGCTCTTTTGAGAATCCGCGAGGTAAATGGTGGCTACCCACCTTCGCCATTTCTCCCTCTTCCCGTCTCCACCAGCATCTGGTTGCCGTTTTGCGCCAGCCTTTTCTCGACATAAGTCTTAGACTCGATCCCCCTTCTATACTCCTCGGATGTATGCCGAATCCCACGTATTCTAGGGGTATTCAGCCCCTCAAGCCGCAGCCTTTCGGTTATCTTGATGTAGAATCCGAGGTCGATCACGGCGTCTACGGTATCCCCATCCACCACCCGGCTAACCTCGGCCCGGTAGCAATAACTTGGTTCAATCAAATGACCTCCTCAAGTGTAGATTAAGAGTGGTGTAAAAGCCCCGACCGTTGCCTCCGTGCTCTCAGCACCCCCGTGGACTAAAAAACCTCATCCAACTCAATCGAGAGACCCTCGAGGAGGGGGGATTTGAGTGATTCACCTTCGCCATAGACCTTCACCGTCTCCAGGTCCTTCTCCCCCAGCTTCGTCACCTCAATGGTTCTGGCTTCAGGGTCTACGATCCAGTACTCCTTTACCCGGTATCGGGCATAGACGGCGCGCTTGTAGAACCGGTCTCGTTCCGCCGTTGCCGGGGAAACTATCTCCACCACCAGGTCGGGGGCGGCATCCCGGATGTTCTGCAGGTTGATGATCGAAAGGCGCTCTCGGGAGACGAAAAGGATGTCTGGCTGGAATACCCTCTCCTCACTGAGAACCACATCGAAAGGAGCACTCAGAATGATCCCTAGATGATGTTGCCGAACAAATCGCTGCAGGATGAACTCAATGTTGCTCGAAATGCGCTGGTGTGCAAAACTTGGTGCTGGAACCATGACCAATTCCCCCTCCAATAATTCGTAGCGTTTGTCGTCCGGTGCGGTGCGATAGTCATCGTAGGTGAATTTGACTTTAGTGCTTACCATCATGCCACCTCATCTTTTTTAATAAGAGCGAGGCACGTCTCGCCCCTACTTTTATCATAGTATGGAGCATGCCCCGATATAAGTCAACGTGAGATGCATTGAGCATGACGCCATCTCCACTCATTCGCCCATAATCTGCAAGATAATCTCCCTCGTTCGGGGACGATTGTCGAAATCGATCACCACCACCTGCTGCCAGGTGCCCAGCATCGGGCGACCCTCGGCGAATGGAACCATCATAGATGCTCCCAGTAGGGAGGCCTTCACATGGGAATGGCCATTCCCATCTCCCCAACGCCTGTTGTGCTGATAATCTAGCCCCTGCGGCACCAGTCGCTCGAAGGCGGTTTGCAGGTCGGCGATGAGGCCAGGTTCGTACTCCACGGTGGTGACCCCGGCCGTGGAGCCAGACACAAATACGGTAACAGTGCCGGCTTTGAGGCCGCTTTCTTTGACCGCATGGCATACCTGGTCGGTTATATCTACTATCTCGCAGTAGCCCCTGGTCTGAACCCGAATTCTCTGAGAAGTGACCATATTCGAATCCCCTTTGCAATTTTTGCTTCCAGCAAAATTATAGCAGGATAATACCAAAAATGTTATGATGGGTATAATGCCGGGCAAGTTCTATGGGGAAGGAGCCTTAGAGATGAGAATCCTGGGGATCGAAACATCCTGCGATGAGACCGCTGCTGCGGTGGTGGAGAATGGCACCAGAATTCTGTCCAACATCGTCGCCTCGCAGGTGGAAATCCATGCCCGGTATGGCGGGATAGTTCCCGAGGTCGCCTCGCGGCAACACTTGCTGAGCGTCATTCCGATCCTGCAACGGGCGCTCACCGAAGCGGGGGTGGATCTCAAGGGCCTCGCGGCAATCGCTGTCACCAACGGGCCGGGCCTCGCCGGCTCACTTCTGGTGGGGGTGAACCTGGCGAAATCACTCGCCCTAGCCTGCGACCTGCCCCTTATCGGTGTGAATCACCTGGAGGGACACATCTATGCCAACTGGATTGAGGAGGAGGGGAAGAATGGCCTTCCTGAATTTCCGCTTCTCTGCCTCATCGTCTCCGGTGGGCATACGGACCTCGTTCTGATGGAGGGCCACGGCCAGTACTGTCAAGTGGGCAGAACCCGAGATGATGCCGCCGGGGAGGCCTTCGATAAGGTGGCAAGGCTGCTAGGGCTGGGCTATCCGGGGGGGACGATCATCGAGCGGGCAGCAAAAGGGGCTCAGAGGCCCTATCGGCTGCCGCGAGCCTGGCTCAAGGGAAGCGATGATTTCAGCTTCAGCGGGCTCAAGACAGCGGTGTTCCAAATGACGCGCGATCTGGGAATTGCGGATGAATCGGCGACGTCTCAAATGGTTATAGATCTAGCCGCCGGTTTTCAGGAGGCAGTGGTGGATGTCCTGGTTACCAAAACGGTCGAGGCGGCCCGGAGATACAATGTGAAGCAGATTCTGCTTGCCGGAGGGGTAGCGGCCAACGACGAGCTTCGCCAGACCATGATTCAGCGCTCATCATTGCCGGTTCTCATTCCCAGCTCGATCCTTTGCACGGATAATGCGGCGATGATCGCTGCCTGCGGTTATTTTAGACTCAAGGCGGGCAAGACCTCCGGGTGGGATATGGATGTCAAGCCTGGTCTTAGATTGGTTTAAGAACTGCTCATCGTTGCGCTTGACATCGGTCATTTGGCGGGATATAGTGACTAGACTAAAGTGCC
>QLUL01000089.1 GCA_018725425.1 Chloroflexota bacterium | reverse complement strand
GGTGTCGGTGCCTTTATGCAAATGAAGGGCATGGGAGCGATCTTCTGGCTTATGGACGTGACCGGAATACTGGGTGATGTCATGTCCTATTGTCGGTTGGCCGGTGTAGGTCTGGCCACCTTCTTTCTGGCATTCTCCTTCAACATGATGGCGAATATGGTCTTTGATGCTTTGTCAGGTGCGTTGCCGGGTGTTGTTGGGATCGCCATCGGCGGCATCGCGACGATTATCATTCTGATTTTTGGCCATCTGCTCAACCTGGTGCTGAGTGGGCTGGGGGCATTCGTACACTCGCTAAGGTTGTGCTTCGTGGAGTTCATGCTCAAGTTCTATGAAGGGGGAGGAAGGCAGTATGAGCCATTTCGTCTGAAGCCGCGCGCATTCATCGTTGTGGGATAGAAATAGAAAGGAGGGGTTAAAATGCTAATTAGTCCCGAATCTTTGGCGATTCTCGGTGGTGCGATAGCTCTAGCGGGGGGTCTAGCAGGCTCATCGATTGGCATAGGCTGGGCGGGATCTGCCGGGGCGGCCATCCTGGCCGACGATCCCAAGCAGCTCAGGAATGTGATAGTACTGGCAGCCCTGCCCATGACACAGACTTTCTATGGGCTGATAATCTTGATCATCATCCTGACGACGGTCATGCCAAGAGTCGCCGAAATGGGCGCCGGTTACGGCTTCGCGGTACTAGGGATTGGTGTTATCGCTGCCGCAGCGGAAGTCTTCTCGGCAGCCTATCAGGGAGCAGTTTGTGCCTCCGGAATATCCCTTCTGACCAAGACAAAAGGGCGAATATTTACCAACACCATAATGCTGGCGGTGATGATCGAGCTCTTCGGGGTTCTGGGACTGGTATTCACGATAATGGCCTTGAGCATGATTGGTGTGATGTAGAGGTGTCTTTATGATTGCCGGAATGGAGAAGATCAACGAGGCTATCTTAAGCAAGGTGAGGGAAGAAGCCCGCGGCATCATTGCCGAGGCCGAGGAGAAAGCCAGGGAAGAGGTGGAAAAAGCCCGTGTGCAGCTCGAAGCGAGGCTCGAGGAGGAGAGGCGCAAGATGAGATCCAAGGCTGAGGTCGAGGCTGCTCGAATCCTGGCACAGGCATCCATCAGGGCACGCCAGGAATTGCTGAAAGCCAAGGCTGAGGTCATCGCTGAAGTAACCCGCGGGGTGAAGGATGCTCTTTCACGAACCACAAGCAATGAGGCAGCGCTTAAGACATTGCTGAGAGAGGCCACTCAGGCTCTGGAGACCGACAGATTACAGATATATATTGCACCGAGAGATAAGGACATCGTTGAGACGATCGTCAGCGGGGATGGGGAACTGTCGTCCATGGTGATGGGGATCAGAGAGGCCGACTTGCTCGGAGGGGTTATGGTCGAGGATGCGGAAGGGAAGATGAGGATTGATAACTCCTATGAGGCCAGACTTGAGAGCCTGCTGCCGAGGATTCTGCCACAGGTGAGTAAAGAGCTTTTTGATAAGGAATTAACCCTTTAGGGTTTCATTTAGGGTAAGTGTTCAGCCACTCTAAAGAGAAGTGAAGGGCCTCAGAGATTGTTTGCTACGCTCAGAATGACAGCCAGGTGAACGTTGGGGGATGAGATTTGATCAACCCAAGATATGCCTTTGCCACAGCATACCTGAAGGCTGCAGAATCCCGACTCGTAACTTCCGAACACCTGGAAGGGATGCTGAGGGCATCCAATTTGCCCGAGGCGTTAGAGCTCATCCAGGACACGGACATCGGGAGCTATCTGAGGCGACAGACCATCAACAAATTCGATGCCTTCGATGCCTCACTGTGGGAGTATCTTCAGGAGCACATAGAGCACCTTGAAGGGCTCCGCATCCTCCCCGATGAGATGCACACCGTGCTGCAGAAACACCTCGTGAAGTACGATGTACTGAACATTAAAGCGGCCCTGCAGGGCATCGCGGCACACCAGAAGGCTCGCATGATACCGGTGGGCGTTATTTGCAGCCGTGGGTTACTCGACGAACTCTCCGACGCTGCAGAGATCGAGGGCATCATCGAGATATCGAGAAGGTGTGGGTTGGAAAGATACGCCGATATTTTGAGTCGAGAGTCGAGAGTCGAGAGTCGAGAGTCGGGGAGAGCGGGGGACTCCAGACTCCAAACTCCGGACTCCGGACTCCAAATGATCGGCTCCCAGCTCGACAACGCCTACTATCAAGATTACTTGGCTACGGCCAAGAGCTTGACCGAGGGGCATCTGCTGACCAAATCCCTTGGCTTCATAATTGACCTCTTGAACTTGCAGATGGTTTTAAGGTCAGTAGGCAAGAGGCAAGAGTCAAGAGTCAAGAGTCAAGAGCCAAGAGTCGATAGTCAAGAGTCGGGGAAGGGGGGGGACTCCAGACTCCAGACTCCAGACTCCAGACTCCAGACTCTGGGCGGTGGGTACATGCTCTCCGGTGAGATCATCAGCGAGTTGCTTTCACTCAAGCTGCCAGATATTCCAGGCAGACTGGAGGATACCTTCTACTATCAGGTGGGGCAAGATGTTCTGGTGAGCTACGAAAAGACCCATAGCCTTACCGCTATCGAAGAGGTCATAGATAAACACAAATTTCAGTTGCTCAGGGATATCCTCATGCCGAGGGTAATGTCGTCTCTGCTGATGCCGTGGTACCTGATACTCAAGGAGATGGAGTTGCGGAATTTGAGACTGGTCGCCAAATCCCTCCTCGATAACTTAGAGGGGGCCAAGAACCTTCTGGTGGTGAACTCATGACGCGCCTCGAACACCTGGCCATCGCTGCTATCGGGGATGAGGACCTGGTGAACGGAATGAGGCTGGCTGGCATCAGTCGCTATCGTCTTATCGAAGGCGATGGCGACATTCGAGCCGATGTCAGAAGATCCCTGACTGAGCTGGTAAACGACTCGGAGATCGGCATCATCATTATTCTGGAGGAATATGCCGAGCATGCCGAGGATTTAATCGCCGGTGTCAGAGGTGAGAAAAGTATGACCCCGGTGATCGTCGAGGTGCCGTCCAAGCACGGAACGAAGCACAAGGACATCGGGGCGCTCTATAAGGCATATCTCAAACACTTCATCGGATTCGATGTTGAAATCTAAACGAGCAAAAGGAGGTGTTCTCAATGGATTTGCTCAAGGACGCAACTATAGCAACTATAAGACGATTGCCCGATGGTTGTTCCTTAGAAGACATAATGAGTGAAATAAACTTTGTTGCTCAGGTTCTTGAGGGGCTTGAACATGCTGAAAGTGGAAAGTTGTTGACCACAGAGGAACTCCTCAGCCGAGTAGAACAATGGGCAAAATAAAGTGGACCGAAAAAGCAAGCCATAACTTACAAGCAATTCATGACTATATTGCAAGAGATTCCAAAACATACGCTGCCAGATTCATAAAATCCCTTATCGGAGCGACCATGAAACTTGAGACGATGCCTCGTTGTGGTCGCATCGTGCCAGAGCTTGAAAATCATGGACTTAGGGAAGTCATTTATCGAAATTACAGGATCGTTTATAGAATCATAGAAGGTAGCCAGAATGTTGAAATATTGGCAGTAGTGCATGGTGCTCGGGAAATCAAAACAGCATTGTATCAAGACAGGGAACGTTAGTCGAATTAGTTGGTGCAAGAAAAGCATGGTAAGTAGGGGGCTAACAATATGGGTAAGATATGGAGAATTTCTGGTCCGGTAGTCATAGCCGAGGGCATGAGAGGCTCGCAGGTCTATGAGGTGGTGCACATTGGGGAGGAAGAACTCATCGGTGAGGTCATCGGACTTGACGGAGACCGGGCAACCATCCAGGCCCATGAGGATACCCTGGGGTTACGGGTGGGCGAGCGAATTGAGGGAACCGGCAAGATACTAACCGCCGAGCTGGGTCCCGGGATTATGGGATCGATCTACGATGGTCTGCAAAAATCGCTGACCAGTCTGATGAGCGGTGGTGAGCTGTTCCTCAAACGTGGCACCAAGGCATTTGCCCTCCCCAGAGACAAGAAATGGCATTTCACACCCCGGGTCAAGGTCGGTGACGCCCTCGATCAGGGTCACATTATGGGCGTTGTCCCCGAGACTGAACTGGTGGAACACCGCATAATGGTTCCTCCCGGAACAAAGGGCATATTAAAGAAGATCGTCAGGAAAGGGGAATACACCATCGAGGAGCCGATTGCCTGGATCGAGCAGGACGGGGTACAAAAAGAGCTTACGCTCAAGCAAGAGTGGCCGGTGAGAAAGCCCCGACCATATAAGACCAGATTCGATCCCTCGGGACTCCTCGTCACCGGCATGCGGATCATGGATTATATGTTCCCTCTGGCTCTGGGAGGCAAGGCCAGTATACCAGGAGGCTTTGGTACAGGCAAAACCGTTGCCTTGCAGCAATTGGTCAGATGGGCGCAAACCGATATCAATATCTATGTAGGTTGTGGAGAGCGGGGCAACGAGATGGCCGATGTCCTCCACAGCTTCACCAGACTCCGTGAACCGAAGACCGGTCGCCTCCTTATGGAAAAGGAGGTCTTCATCGCCAATACCTCCAATATGCCGGTTATTGCTCGCGAGGTGAGCGTCTTTATTGGGATTACCCTCGCCGAATACTTCAGGGATATGGGATATGATATCCTGCTGGTGGCCGACTCAACGTCGCGCTGGGCGGAGGCGATGCGAGAATTAGGCGGCCGGCTGGAAGAGATGCCCGGCGAGGAGGGCTTCCCACCGTATCTGGGGTCACGACTGGCCAGCTTCTACGAACGGGCGGGCATGGTGGAATGTCTGGGATCGCCGCAAAGGAGGGGCTCCGTAACAGTGGCAGGGGCAGTCAGCCCTCCGGGCGCCGACTTCAGTGAACCGGTGACCCAGAACACGCTTCGCATAATCGAAGCCCTTTATTCTCTGGATGTCTCCCTGGCTAACAAGAGACACTTCCCCACCATCAACTGGCTCACCAGCTACAGTCTCTACGCTGAGAGCACCAGGGCATGGTGGAGCGAGATCGCCCCCGATTGGGCGGATATCAGGGCATTGGCACTGAAGGTATTGCAGCAGGAGGCTCGACTGGAGGAGATCGTCAGACTCGTGGGGCCGGAGGCCTTGCCGGAGAACGATAAACTCCTTCTCTTGTGTGCCAGGATGATCCGCGAGGACTTCCTGGCTCAAAGCGCCTACCATAAAATAGATACCTATTGCCTCCCTCAAAGGGCTCATCTGATGATCAAGACGATAATGAAATTCTACGAGCTAGCCGGAGCGATGGTTAATTCCGGAGTGCCTGTGAGTGAGATCCGCTCGTCGCCGATGGTCTATCGAATTTCAAGGATGAAGGACATACCGCACGAGGAATTCGAGGGTCGCATCGGCGAGTTGTGGACCGGGATGGAGACGAGTCTAGTAGTTTAGGCTGAAGTGGTTTAGGCTGAAGGAAGCTCCTCAGTCTTCAGCCTTCAGCCTAACTACCTGTTGGTTAAAAGAT
>QLUL01000088.1 GCA_018725425.1 Chloroflexota bacterium | reverse complement strand
TATAGCAAGGCCCGAAGGGTTTTGAAAACCCTTCGGGCCTGATTACTAAGGATGCCGAGAATCGCGTCGTGGCAAAAATAGAAGCACCGGCTGAATTCATGCAAAAGACAAGTGCAACCTTATGGCTCCCCGAGTAGGATTCGAACCTACGACCTAGCGGTTAACAGCCGCCCGCTCTACCGCTGAGCTATCGGGGAATACCGCTGGCTTTTCTTAGACTTCTGACCCGCTGGCTATAACTAGTATTCGATCCTCACCTCCAAGATACGGCTCATCGCCTGTTCACGTCCCTGGAGGGAATCGAACCCTCGCACCCGGCTCCGGAGGCCGGTGCTCTATCCGCTGAGCTACAGGGACACAGCGTAATATTACCACTTTTCCCCTGCGATTTCAAGTTGTCAGGTTCACATGTTGAAACTCTATGATAATGGGGCATAGTGCCAAATCCGGTATTTCTACTACCAATACTCAAGAGGCTCCAAACAGGATAAGGGGCATGGGCACTGTATTACACATTGCCCATGCCTCCTGATGGAAAAGAAAAGGAACGGGTTGAAGTTCTACCTATTGACGCCTTTGGTGGAGATAGGGGGATTCGAACCCCCAACCTCGGCGATGCGAACGCCGCGCTCTCCCGATTGAGCTATATCCCCAGGTTATTAATGGTAGCAAAAGACATATCGTCGCGTCAAGGTAATTGCCAGGAAACTATTCATCTCTTTCCAGTTTAGCGTGTAGCGCATAGTGTATAGGCAGTAGGGGGGGCTACACGCTACCTACAACCCCCTACACCCTGCTCGTTTCTCTGTGGACTCTGTGGCTATCAACGCTCGCTCAGACATCCGTGGGACGGAGTTCCTGAAAGAGGGAGGAACACAAGGCTGCAAGGCAGCGCCGCCGGCTCGAATTGGCCAGGTTGCCTTGAAGCAGGGTGATAGAAATCTTGTTTTTCCGTATGGCCCATATATCAGTTCCTTTCTGCTCACCCCTTTCAGGTTCGCTGCGCACAATCCAATAATAGTCCCTTCTGCCATCGTTACCCTTCTTGATCTCATCCCGGTAGCTTCTGCGGCCGAGCCTCGTTGCCTGAATGCCTTGAATCTTCCTGAGCGGTAAGTAAGGCAGGTTTACGTTCAGGAGGGTTCCGGGGAGCACGTCATTCTGCTGGACCTTCTTTGCCAGCAATGCTCCTATCCTGGCAGCAGTATCGAACCGCACCTTATCGCCCACCAGGGCAGTGGAGATGGCAATGGCAGGAATCTCGTAGAAATATCCCTGAAGAGCGGCGCCGACGGTCCCGGAGATGAAAACATCGTTGCCTAAATTCAGCCCTTCGTTAATTCCGGAAATGACCAGGTCAACATCGTCCTTTGCCAGCATCCGCAACCCCAGGATCACGCTATCGGCCGGTGTGCCTTCGACCGAATAGGTCTCGACCCCGCTTAATCGGGGCTTGACCTTCTTGACCCTCAGTGGGTAGTGAAGGGTAACCGAGGTCCCGACCGCACTCTGCTGGCGGTCAGGAGCCACTACTATAACCTCGCCCACTTCTTTGAGTTCTTTTACCAGAGCCCAGAGTCCCCTGGCATAGATACCATCGTCGTTGGATACCAGGATTTTCAAGCCGCACCCCCCAGGACCACGTTGTCTATGAGCCGGGTCTTCCCGATCCAAACCGCCAGGGATACCAGGGCAGTCAGTCCGGAGACGCTTCGCTCTGGAGTCTGGAGTCTGGAGTCTGGTAGGACGGGCATCTTGCCCGTCAACTGGAGTCCCTCTCCCCGTGACTCTTGACTCTTGACTCTCGACTCTCGACTCTCACTGAGCTCCCGCAAGGACTCGGGGTCAGCAACGCTGACATAATCAATCCGGGCCCCGGGTTCACCTTCGATGAGGGCAATCATCTGCCGGCGAATGCGATCTGCGCTTCTCTCACCACCGGACCAGAGCTGCTGTGCCAGGCAAAGGGATTTCCACAGCACCAGGGCAGCCTGACGTTCCTCGGGGTCGAGGTGGACATTACGACTGCTCATCGCCAGTCCGTCGGACTCGCGGAGCGTGGGAGCGACTATTATCTGCGGATTCATATTGAGATCGGCCACCATCTTCTTGATGACCAGCGATTGCTGGGCATCCTTCTGTCCGAAGTAGACCCTGGCGGGCTCAACGATATTGAGGAGCATAGCTACTACGGTAGTCACACCCCGGAAATGGCCGGGACGCGAAGCCCCCTCCAATATCTCGGTGATCCCTTCGACCACTACCCAGGAATTGAAATTCGGGGGGTACATCTCTCCTGCTGCTGGCAGAAAGACGATATTGACCCCTTCCCGCCGCAGCAAGGTCAGGTCTCGCTCGGTATCGCGGGGATAGGTCTCGAAATCCTCCTGTGGGGCGAACTGGGTGGGGTTGACGAATATGCTGACGACCACACTTCTATTTTCCCCTCGCGCCCGACGAACCAGCGACAGATGCCCTTCGTGAAGGTAGCCCATGGTGGGGACGAAGCCCACCGGCTGCGGCAGCTCCCCTCTGATCTCTTTCATTGCCGGGATGGTCAGAGCGACCTTCATGCCCTCACTCAAGTGTGATTGTCCCACTCTTGCCTCCGGTCTTTCTAATGAGATGGATTCCCTCGATCCTCATCCCTCGATCTACAGCCTTGCACATATCGTAGACGGTCAGGGCGCTCACCGCTACCGCGGTGAGCGCCTCCATTTCCAGGCCGGTCCTTTCTGCTGCCTTGACTGTAGCAGTAATCTCTACGATGCTTCCTTCCCTATCCATCTGAAATTCCACCGCCACGCTCGCCAGGCGCAAGGGATGGCATAATGGTATCAATTCCGACGTTTTCTTGGCTGCCATGATACCCGCCATCTGCGCCACAGCGAGCACATCGCCCTTGGCTGCTTGCCCCTGCTCGATCAACTCCAGAGTGGAAGGCTTCATCTTCACCGCGCCTTTAGCCACAGCCACCCGCTGGGTGATCTGCTTCTCGGAGACGTCCACCATATGGACTTGACCAGAGGAATCGAAGTGGGTCGGCCTCTCGCCTTGCTGGCCAGGCATCTGGCTGGCGCAGGCAGACATCTCCATCGCCAGTCTGTTAGCCCTTTCATTCCCGGGATGACCAGCATGAGCTTCGACCCAAATCCACTTCACCTTACGGGCCGCCGTTAGTTCATCGAGCCTGTGCCAGAGATCGAGGTTGGCGCGGCGTTTCCAGTGGCGAGTCATCGTGTTCACCAGATATTCGCTGTCGCTATGAATGCTGACCGCGGAATCCTCGGGAAGATGGGTTAGCCCGTTGATTGCCGCGGTGAGCTCCATTCGATTGGAAGTCGTCCCCTCAGCACTCCCCTTGAGCTCCACTTGCCGGCCATCCTGCACCACTATCGCTGCCCAGCCCCCAGGACCGGGATTACCCGAGCATGAACCATCAGTATAGATGTCAATCATTGCGCTAGCCCCCGATCTGGCACATAGCCCTCTTCCTCGCCGTGGTGCCGCCCTCAAGTCTATGACCGCTTGGCTTGGCTTCGGTAGCCTGCTCGATCAAACATTTTAGTTCATCAACCGAGGCCCGGCGACAAAGTGGCTCGCGGAGATCTATTTCTTCATCGCAAAGAAGACAGGGGCGAAGCTTCCCCTCCGCAGTCAGCCGCAGACGGTTACACTTAAAGCAAAAGTGCTCGCTGACCGGACTTATAAAGCCGATGGTCCCTTCGGCCCGGGGCAAACGAAAATACCTCGCCGGCCCGTTCCCATGGAGTGAGTGCGGTTCAAGAATTCCCAGGGACTCGATGCGCTCCATGATCTCCGAAATAGGCACAAACTCTTTAGTCTGGAGTCTGGAGTCTGGAGTCTGGAGTCCCCCTCCCCTCGACTCTCGACTCTCGACTCTCGACTCTTGACTCTTGACTTCCCCGATAGGCATAAACTCGATAAATCGCACATGCCATCCCTTTTCCCTGGTCAGGCGAGCGAAATCGGCTATTTCATCATCGTTCACTCCGCGCATCACAACCATGTTGATCTTTATCGGATGAAGCCCTGCCGCCCGAGCCGCCTCGATTCCCTGGAGCGAATTCTCGATCTTGCCCATTCTGGTTATCCTCTCGAACCTCTGCGGACGGAGGGAGTCGAGGCTTATATTCACTCGCTTCAGACCCGCCGCCTTGAGTTCCCGGGCATAGCGGCCCAACAGCACACCATTTGTGGTGAGAGAGAGGTCATCGATCCCCTCGATCCGAGCTAGCATTCTGATGAGACTGCTCAAATGCGCCCGTACCAGCGGCTCACCTCCGGTGAGCCGCACCTTGCTGATGCCCAGCTCGGAGGCTGCCCTAGCGACAAGGCATATCTCTTCGTAACTAAGGATCTCACCATGCGACAACAGTGTAATCCCTTCAGGCGGCATACAGTAGACACAGCGCAGATTGCATCGGTCGGTAACCGAGATGCGCAGGTAGTTTATGGGGCGATTGAAGAAGTCAGAGAGTCCCGTCATTTTCTTGACCTGTCTGCCGCCAGGGCAGGTAATCGCTCCAGTACCAGGCGCGCTTCCCTCGCTGCCTTTCCCCGGTGGCTCACCCTGTTCTTCTCTTCGAAGCTGAGCTCGGCCATCGTCTTGCCGAATTCCGGCAGATAAAAAATCGGATCATAACCAAAGCCATTCTCACCCTTGCTCTCAAGGGCAATAAATCCTCGGCACTCGCCCGAGCAAAGCTCCACCTCACCCTCCGGTGTAGCTATCGCAATGACACACCTGAAACAAGCCGACCGCTTCTCCCAGGGCACACCGGCGATGTTGGCCAGGAGATGATCGGCCCTCTCCCTGTCGAGAGTCGAGAGTCGAGAGTCGAGAGTCACGAGTCGGGGGGGGAGGGGGACTCCAGAGCGAAGCGTCTCCAGAGCGAAGCGTCTCCAGACTCCGTAGTGGGCCGAGAGCACCCCCGGTTCTCCATGCAACGCCTCGACCTCCAATCCGGAATCGTCGGCGATGGCAACCAGGTTGGCGGCTTTGGCATAGGCTATGGCCTTAATGGCGGCATTCTCCTCAAATGTCTTGCCGGTCTCCTGGACATGGACGGCTATACCTTCCCGAGCCGCAGTGGTAAGCTCCCAGGCGTCGCTGGATATTAGAGCCCCCAACTCCCGCAGCTTTCCCCGGTTGTCAGTGGCAAGTAGCAGCTTCGGCATGGTTATCTCTGAAGATTCCGACGTTTGCGAGTGTTCAACTATCACAGCCTCCAGCTTCTGGGATTCGCTGAACCCTGATAGCTGACGGCTGAATGTTCATAAATATTTGATGCTCCTCATAAAGCAACCGGGTTGAAAAAACCCTTCTCAACACTGGTCACGACGGTTTATACGCATGAGTTGTCCCGAAAGCTTGGGTTGAGACTCCACGGCTGAGTGTATCCGGCGGGCCTGGCTAACAAAGTCTGGGTCAAAGGTGCATACGATGATGCCCGCATGGTTTGGGTG
>QLUL01000087.1 GCA_018725425.1 Chloroflexota bacterium | reverse complement strand
CTGTAGTCTTTGCGCTAGGCATGGTCCCTGCCGGCAGATTACAGGATAAAAAAGGCCCAAAATTAATCGTAATTATTGGTGGTATATCAGCTGGTCTTGGGTACGCTTTGAGTTCTACTGCAGTTCATCTTTGGCAGTTGAGTTTATACTTTGGACTCCTAGGTGGTATGGGGATGGCCCTTGGCTATTGCGGAGCAGTAGCAGGTGGTGTGAAATGGTTTCCGGATTCAAAAGGAACTGCTACAGGCATAATGGTTGGTGGCTTTGGGCTTGGAGCTCTTGTGTTTGGCCCGGTAATCCATATATTACTAGAGCGGGTCGGTTGGGAAAGTACCTTTTTAGTCTTAGGTATTGCCTTTGCTGTAATAATTATTAGCCTTGGTTTATTAGTTATAAAAAACCCTCCTGCAGGATGGATGCCGGAAGGTTGGGATCCTGCAAAACTTACAAGAACGAAAACTGTCGAATACACCGGTATGGAGGTTACAGGGGGTAAAATTATTAAAACTCCTGAATTTATAGGAATGTGGATATTCTTCTTTTCAATTTGTTCCGGCGGCCTTGCAATCATGACGCAGATGGTACCATTTTCACGTGACTATTTCGGTTTTACTGCGGCAGCCGCTACAGGTCTGGTAATGATATTTTCTATTTTAAATTTTTCGGGAAGATTAGGGCTCGGACCTCTTTCTGACAGAATTGGCAGACTTGACACTTTTATGCTAATTGGTGTGCTTATGACAATTGCAGTTTTTCTTTTTGCTATTATTTATTTTTTGAATATGCCTTTCCTGTTTTACATACTAGTACCACTAGCAGGCATAAGTTTTGGCGGATGTCTTGCGTTGTCGCCTGCTTTTGCAGCTGATGTCTGGGGCTTAAAAAACTTCGGGCTAAATTATGGCATGCTGTTTACAGCATGGGGTATCGCCGGAATATATGGTCCTTATTTTGCAGGCGCAGTTTATGATGCATTGGGCTCATACGAGGTAGCCTTTCTAGTTTTTACTATCCAATGTGTCATCTCGGTGTTACTGGCCAGATATTATGTGAAACCAAGATTGCAGTCAAGGATTCAACAGCTTCAACAGAGATAATCGTTTCACCCACTTCCTATGTCACCCTGAGCGAAGCGAAGGGTCTGTGAGATTCTTCGTCACTTCGCCCCTCAGAATGACATTTGGGTGAACGGTTACGTCAAATTGAAGGATAGGGCATGTAGTGACAGAAGATATGTGCTACAATTATGGCAAAAGGGGGTGAATTTGATCACTTGACAAGGGAATTACAGGCAGCATATAATAGAAGTGAGGTATTTCCCCAACCCAATCGGTCGATTTCCGCATAAACTGTAGAACTTGGGTCTAATACGATACGAAAGGAGAATCCTGTGGAAAAGGAACAGAAGAAAATCCTCGTTGAGGAGCGACGATTCCCACCACCAGCACAAATCAAAGCCGGAGCCCACATAAACAGCACAGAGCAGTATGAGGAAATGTGGGAGAGCTCTATTAAGGATCCAGATGCTTTCTGGCTCGAACAGGCCAAGTCCCTCACCTGGTTCAAAGAACCGGAAAAGGGACTGGAATACACCTGGGATACGAAGAACCGCAAAATTGAACACACCTGGTTTGCTGACGGGGAGCTGAATGCTTCCTATAACTGCCTCGACCGTCATCTTGGAACACCGATCGCAAAGAAGACAGCGCTGATCTGGCAAGGCGAAGAAGAAGATGATGTCAGAAAGCTTACTTATCAGGAGCTACACAGAGAAGTATGCAAGTTTGCTAACGTTCTAAAATCCCGAGGTATCAAAAAAGGTGACCGGGTAGCTATCTATATGCCGATGGTGCCTGAGCTGGCAGTAGTGATGCTTGCCTGCACCCGTATCGGCGCCATTCATTCTATCATCTTCGGCGGTTTCAGTGCGGATGCAGTCCAGGGGAGGGTTAATGATTCGGGTTGCAAAATATTGATCACTTCCAATGACTCCCGGCGGGCAGGAAAACACATTGGCCTTAAGAAGATTGCTGATGCTGCACTGGAAAACACACCTACTATTGAAAACGTTATCGTGGTTAAAATCAACGATGAGCCCTGCGCGATGAAAGATGGTCGGGACGTCTGGTATCACGATGAGATGGCCGGTGCTGCCGAAGAATATCCGGTTGAACCTATGAATGCTGAAGACCCGCTATTTATGCTTTACACCTCTGGTTCTACCGGTAAGCCCAAGGGCGTTCTTCATACCACAGGTGGCTACCTGCTGCAGGTTGCGCTTACCCATAAGATTGTTTTCAATATCCATGACGACGATATCTTCTGGTGCACCGCCGATATCGGCTGGGTGACGGGACATAGCTATATTGTTTACGGCCCGCTTGCCAACGGTGCTACTTCTCTTATGTTTGAAGGGGTTCCCACCTACCCGGATGCCGGGCGGTTCTGGCAGATTTGCGACAAGTTTGCTGTTACAGTTATTTATACCGCTCCGACTGCCATTCGCGCCTTGATGCGGTTGGGAGAGGGGTGGCCGGCAAAATATAAGCTGGATACACTGCGTATTCTCGGGTCTGTAGGCGAGCCGATCAACCCGGAAGCCTGGATGTGGTATTATGAGAAAATAGGTCGCAGCAAGTGCCCGATTGTAGATACCTGGTGGCAGACAGAGACCGGCGGTCATATGATTACTCCATTACCTGGTGTTCATACGTTAAAGCCAGGAAGTGCAGGCCGATCATTCTTTGGTGTTGAGGCGGTCGTTCTGCGTGACGATGGCAGCGAATGCGATGTGAACGAAGGTGGCAAGCTTTGCATCGTTAAACCCTGGCCCGGGATGATGCGGACGATGTGGGGTGACCATGACCGCTTCATCGATACCTACTTCACCATGTATGATGATCTTTACTTTACTGGTGACGGCTGCCGTATTGATGCAGACGGCGACCACTGGTTGCTGGGAAGAGTAGATGATGTAGTAAATGTCTCTGGCCACCGTATCGGCACGGCAGAGGTTGAAAGCGCTCTGGTCAGCCATGTGAAAGTGGCCGAAGCTGCTGTTACCCCGGTGCCGCACGAGATCAAAGGTCAGGGGCTATATGCCTATGTAACCCTGGTTGAAGGAGTAGAAGAAAGCGATGCGCTGAAGAAAGAGCTTATAATGCATGTGCGCGAAGAGATCGGGCCGATAGCTGCGCCTGAAGCAATTCAGTTTGCGCCAGCTTTGCCCAAGACTCGTTCGGGCAAGATCATGCGCCGAATACTGCGCAAGATTGCTGAAAGAGACACCGGTAATCTGGGTGATATTTCTACTCTGGCCGACCCGGGTGTGGTTGAGGATTTGATCAAAGGCAGAGGGTAAAACGAAAGTCAGCGAGCAATCGAATGCCCCGCAAAACTCTTTGGAGTTTTGCGGGGCATTGCGAAGAATCCCTTCCAATTCAGGGCAAGTGATAGCTAAAACACGGTCTGTTCTTTAACCTCCATCTGCAGGGCTGCAAGCGCCTTCTTAGCCAGATTCAGACGCAACTGTCTCTCCTCATCTTTGGGCAATGCTGGATTTCCCAGGGGATGGGGAATAGCCACCGCGGGCACAATGCGATTGGCCCCCACGGTAAGAGAGATGGGGACTATCGCCGCCAGGTGTGCGACAGGCAATCCTGCCCGGTCTATCTCTTTCACCAGCGTTGCACCGCAACGCGTATCAGTGCCTCATGTGGAGGTAAGGATCACCCCGTCAACCCCGGCCGATTTCAGCTCCGCGGCGATCGCCTTCCCGAACCTTTCGGAATTGGCCACCGAGGTGGCGTTGCCGACGGTAACGTAGTAGCGATCATACAGTTTGCCGATGGTTCCGTCCTTCTCCAGGGCACGCATAGCATCAAGTGGCAAAACTCTATCGGGATCCTCGTTGGCGTAGACCGGATCGTAACCTCCGTGCACCGTCTCGTAAGCCGCCGGGGTCAGGGCATCCAGACCAGCAATATCATATTCGGCAAACCTGGAAGCGCTGGCAGACTCTATTCGGTCGGGGTTCCCACGGGGCACTATCCCGCCCGTGGTCACCAGGGCTATCGTAGCTGAGCTCAAGTCACCGATAGGGAGGCTGGGGGGAATGCGCTCAAAGGTGGGCATCGGATACTCGGTCTGGAATGGCTCTCCCTTGAGTTTCAGCAAGAGCATATCCACCGCTCTCTCCGCGCCCGTTCGATCGACAAACCGATTGACCCTCAGCCCCCGCGGGAAGTAACCCTCCTCCTGCGGGGGGCCGATCTCCTGGCCGAGCCCCAGTTTCCGCACCAGGGAAGCCATTCTGGGGATGGCATCTTTCATACGCAAAGCTGAATCGGCGGTGGGGATAATGCAAATCCCCTTGCGGTAGAGCTCCAACCCCGGATTCTCTTCATACATTGCCGTAACCGCCGGGATGCCAAGCTTTTCGCCGACCGCTGAGCATGAGGCTCCGCAGGCGACGCCGTATCTGCCGGCATTAAATGCCGGGCCGGCCACGAATACGTTTGGCTGATAGGAGGAAACAATGGCCACCACTGTTTCTGACGCCGTCTCGATGTTCTCGGCGAAGTAACTATCGCCGCAGACCACGGTAGCCACTATCTCCCACTCTTCCCCTAATGCCTGCTGCAGGGCCCTGCCAGGACCGACGGCCCCCTCCTTAATGAGGGGTGGAATGTTAACTTCCTCCTCTCCGCCTATCTGAGCGAAAAACTGGTTCACATAATGAACTACTCTATACCTTGCCATCTTTGTTCCTCCTCTAGTAGGTAATAGGTCATAGGTCATAGGTTATGGGGGCTACGGGTGCCCCTATCGCCCATTACCCATTACCTATTAGCTTTTTTGAGCTAATATCCTTGAGCGCTTAGTTTCCCAAAACCTAACTGGCATGTGGCGCCTATGATGGCTTGTATCTCGATATCCACGCCGCCGCTGGCTGCCAGACAACCATCGAATCCCCCGGCAATGGACTCCACCGGTTTCAGGTCCCCGATGACACGCGTCAAGGGCGGAAGAGTTACCATCTCATTGGCATTTCCCACACTGATTAACGCATCAGCCTGAGGAACTGTATCTGCCAGGGATTGCGAGGCGCCATCTCTGCCGGCAAACTCATCGGTGATCAGCACGGTCCGTATTCCGTGATCTTCGATCTTTTTGCAGAGCATCATTATACTTGTATTCCGCACTTGTCTAAAACGGTTAAATCGTGTAGAATAGTGGCACTTACGTTGACAGCGAGGTGCCGCGATGATCGAGACACTAGGCGATGTTGAGTTTGAAACTCGGGTAGTTGGACCATTGGTGCTCACAACTCCTTTTCTGCGTCGTTTGGGTCTGGTCAGGATTGTGGACAAGCACTGCTCCATTGCCGAGCAAGCGGATATGGGGCATGGCGTGGTAGATTAGTGATTCAATGTCGGCTTACGGAGCCACAGGCGTTGTACGATATGCCAGATTGGGCAGAACGGTACGGCTT
>QLUL01000086.1 GCA_018725425.1 Chloroflexota bacterium | reverse complement strand
CGATATCTTATCTTGCCCTGGGTAAAAGTCCCTTATCTGGCCAGTCATATCCTTTCCTGTATTTCACTGTGTTTTTCGGAGTTAATCGGCCACCTTCACGGAGTTAATCGGCCACCTTCACGGAGTTAATCGGCCACCTTCACGGAGCAAATCGGCCACCTCTGGGTGAAGCCCAATTAGTCGAAGAGGACTCGGAGAGGGGCGAGAGTAGTGCTGGGCAACAAGAAGCCATAGAATCACTATTGAGGAGGTGATTTTATGGTCAACAGGAGGTTGCCTGTGCGCAAGATCAAGGAAATCCTACGTTTGAAGCATGCTTGTGGTCTTACCGAACGGGAGATCGCTCAGAGCTGCAATGTCGCCCGGAGCACCGTGGCTGATTACGCAGAGAGGGCCAAGTCGGCTGGATTGAGCTGGCCTGAGGCCGCGGTACTCACCGAAGTACAGCTGGAGGCGCGTCTGTTTCCCACCCTGCATTTGCCGCCCTCGGCTCACCGCCCCTGCCCGGATTGCGAGTACATCTACAATGAGCTACGCAGCCATCGCAATGTCAATCTGACGCTCACCCAGCTGTGGCTGGAGTATAAGGAGAAGCATCCTGATGGCTACCAGTACACTCAGTTCTGCGAGTATTATCGCCGCTGGCGTGATAAGCTGGACTACTGCATGCGTCAGGAGCACAAGGCCGGTGAGAAGGTGTTTATCGACTACTCCGATAGCCTGTCCATCGTCGATCTTGCAACCGGCGAGTTGATTCCCACCCAGCTATTCGTAGCGGTCTGGGGCGCCTCGAACTACACCTATGCCGAGGCCACCCTATCTCAGACACTGCCGAACTGGATCGGCTCCCATGTGCGAGCCTTCCACTATTTCGGTTGCGTGCCCCGGCTCCTGGTCCCGGACAATCTCAAGAGTGGGGTGCATGATCCGTGCTTTTATGAGCCGGAACTGAACCCAACCTATGCTGACATGGCGGAGCATTATGGCTGTGCTGTCCTGCCGGCACGGCCCCGTCGCCCACGGGACAAGGCAAAAGTGGAAGCTGGCGTATTGATAGCCAAGCGATGGATCCTGGCAGTGCTGCGTCATCGCACCTTCTTTGGCCTGGGTGAGATCAATGCGGCTATCAGTGAGTGTCTTGAACAACTCAACACCCGCCCCTTGCGCCGCATGAGAAAGTCACGCCGGGATCTGTTCCAATCGATAGACTATCCCCATGCTCTGCCTTTGCCCCAGAGACCCTATGAATACGCCGAATGGCGCAAGGCAAGGGTCAATATCGACTACCACATCGAGTTGGATGGCCATTACTACAGCGTGCCGTTCCAGCTGTTGCGAGAAAAGCTCGACATTCGGCTTACCCTCGCTACCGTGGAGGCCTTTCACAAGGGCGAGCGAGTTGCCGCCCATGCCAGGTCATATCTCAAGGCTAGTCACACCACTGTGAAGGAGCACATGCCGCTGGAGCATCGCAAGTATGCTGAGTGGAGCCCATCACGCATTATCGAGTGGGCCGGTAAGATAGGTAGTGCCACGGCCCAATTGGTGGAAAAGATCATGGGGTCTCGCACCTACCCGGAGCAAGCCTATCGCACCTGCCTGGGCATCATAGGCTTGGGGAAGCATTATGAGCCAGAGCGCGTCGAGGCCGCGGCTGAGAGGGCTCTCAAATTCAATACCTGTTCTTACAAGTCCATGCGTGCCATTCTGGCCACTGGCCTGGACCGGCAGAGAGACGCCGAGCAACAGCCGGGCCAGACTGCCTCGCTCCCGCATAAGAACATCAGGGGCAGTGAATACTATACCACTGTTAATCAGGAGGAAAGTGATGCTTAACGAGCAGACCATAACCACTCTGCACTCACTCAAACTCTTTGGCATGGCCAGGGGATTTGAGGAGCGCCTGGCCAACCCTAAACATGCGGAACTCTCCCATGCCGAGTTTGTGGGACTATTGGTCCAGGACGAGAAGACCTACCGCGACAATCAGCGCCTTACACGGCTTCTCAGAAACGCCAAACTTCGCCAGCAGGCCGCTGTGGAGGACATTGACTACAGGCACCCCCGCGGCTTGAGCAAGCAGGTGATGCTGGATCTAGGCAGCACCCAATGGATAGCTGCCCATCGCAATGTGCTCATCAGCGGCCCAACAGGTATCGGCAAATCGTTCATTGCCTGTGCTCTGGGGAACTTTGCTGCCCGGGCCGGCTATGCTGTTCTCTATGTGCGGGCACCCAGGTTGTTTGAAACCCTTCAGCAATCCCGGGGAGACGGCTCGCACCTCAAAACCCTCACCAGGCTGGCCAAGGTGCAACTGTTGATCATTGATGACCTTCTGCTTACTCCTTTAGCAGATTGGGAGCGCCGGGACCTGCTGGAGATCATGGAAGACCGCTACCAATCGGGCGCCACCGTTATCACCAGTCAGTGCCCTATCAGAGATTGGCACCCCAATATTGGCGACCCTACCTTGGCCGACGCCATATGCGACAGGCTGCTGCACCACGCCTATAAAATAGAGCTTAGAGGTGATTCCATGCGCAAGAACCAGGGTGAACATTCATGATGCTTGCTAGGCTGTCCTACCCCCACCCCACCACCACCCCACCAGCCTGGTGGCAAATCAGAAAAACGAGCGAAAGGAGGGATTTGCAATTGACACCAACTTGAGCTAAACTGAAACAAGCCCAGCGTTGCTCCGACCCCAGCCACTTCTAGTTCGGGTGGCCGGTTTCGACCGAGAAGGTGGCCGGGTTCAGCCCGAACAAGTGGCCGATTTGGAGCGAACCGGGTGGCCGATTTGAGCGAAATCCGCATCTGAAGGTCCGCCCCATTTTCCACTACCTCCGGCGGCGCATCCGCGCCCATGTGTTGATCTGCTTCCTTGGCTTCTACCTGGTCAAGCGGATGGAGTTGGGACTGCGAGCGGCAGGAGAGACCCGTGATGTGGAGCCCCTTCTGCAGTACTGGGACAAGCTCTGTCTCGTTCAGCACCGCGTCCAGGTGGAGGAGTATGTGCGGGAGGACTGGCAATGGTCACTGGGTGAGATTGGTCAAGGTATACAGGCTCAAATTCAGGCACTGGGCTGGTGGCAAGCCATAGATGCTTATCGCCGTAGGCTCGGAAACACCTTGACTGGATAAGGCTAAAATGCCATATCCAAACGTAACCTCCTCGTTGTTTATCAATTCGTGGGGGGGGAAGTTAAGATAATTAATTGTGGCAAAAGCTGACCAGGGAGTATGGCCGTCTTCCCTGGAGCCAATAAGTTATTATTATTCGCCAAAAAACAACCTTCTCCTTTAAAAATGGGACGCTGTAATATTTTTCCCATGCATACGCAAGAAAAGGCAGCCTGTCCCCCGGAGGGGTATCAAGGCCGCCCGTCCTGTTTTCTTGCCCTTTTATTATGGTTATTTTAGTTTACTTTTTTGTCATAACCTTTCCATTCCTTATCACGCAGAATGTACTTTTGTATTTTCCCGGTGGAGGTTTTGGGCAGCTCCCCGAATTCTACTGCTTTGGGACATTTAAAGCGGGCCAGGTGCTGGCGGCAGAACTCGATGATATCTTCCTCTGCAGGGTTGGTACCGGGTTTTGCGACCACAAACGCCTTGGGCACTTCTCCCCATTTTTCATGGGGGATGGCCACTACGGATACTTCCTGGACATCGGGGTGCTTGTAAATAACGTTTTCCAGCTCCACGGTGGAGATATTTTCACCCCCGCTGATGATAAGATCCTTTTTACGGTCTTTAATTTCAACATACCCGTTTTCATGCATTATGGCCAGGTCATCGCTGTGGAACCACCCTCCCCTGAAGGCTTCTGCTGTTGCTTCCTCCTGGAGGTAATAGCCCATCATCACGTTGTTCCCGCGCATGACTATCTCGCCCATTGTTTGACCATCCCTGGGGACATCTTCCATGTTATCGTTTACGACTCTCATCTCCAGGGCATGAATGTAAGGAACTCCCTGGCGGGCTTTGATTAAAGCTTTTTCTTTCGCTTTCAGGTTATCCCACTGCGGCTGCCATTCGCAGATGCTGTGCGGTCCGTAAGTTTCCGTAAGACCGTAAACGTGAGTGATTTCTGCTCCCATATCTTCCATTTTTTGAATAATGGTCGGGGAAGGAGGCGCGCCGGCTACAACGATATGTAACTTGTGCTCGAGATTTAAATTTTCCGAGCGGGGGTTGCCTGCCAGCGTAATGAGCACAATGGGCGCCGCGCAAAAATGTGATACTTTTTCCGTTTCAATAAGGTCAAAGATCCTGTCCGCATCTACGGCGCGCAGGCAAACATGGGTTCCCCCAACGGCAGTAACTCCCCAGGTAAAACACCAGCCGTTACAGTGGAACATGGGAAGTGTCCACAAATAGTTGCTGTAGCTGCTCATCTTCATCTGCAGGGCTTCGCCCAAAGCATTCAGGTAAGCGCCCCGATGATGGTACATAACTCCTTTCGGTACTCCCGTAGTGCCGCTGGTATAATTAATGCTGATTGTTTCATAATCGTCCTCTACAGGAACTTCAAGGGGTTCTTTGCTGCCGGTATTCAGGAATTCTTCGTATTCCGTTCCTTCAAGCTCTGCTGCGCCCTCGCCGTCATCAATGAGGATAAATCTCTCAATGGTTTCCAGTTCTTTCCTGATAGGTTCGATCAAATTGGCGAATCCCGTATCCACGCAGAGCAATTTGGAGCCGGAATGGTTGAGAATATAAAGGATTTCCCTTGGTGACAGGCGAATGTTGATGGCCACCAGCACAGCTCCTGCCAGGGGAACACCGTAGTGTGCATCGAGCAGAGGGGGAATGTTGGGGGAAAGAAACGCTATGCGGTCTCCTTTTTCAATGCCGGCGTTTTGTAAGGCACTGGCCAGTTTATTCACGCGATCATAAAACTCCTGGTAGGTAAAGCGTTTGTCTTTATGGATTATTGCCGTTTTGGTCGGGAAAACTGCGGCGCTGCGAAGCAGAAAATTTACCGGTGTCAGGGGAGTATAATATACTTCATTTTTCATTTTCTTCCCGGTTTAGTACCGGTATGCACCTCCTTGGATTTATATTTTGAAGTGGTAAAAAGAACTGCCCTCCTGCTACCCTCCCTTAGATAAATATCACGTAACTATTCAGCCTCCATAATAATGATAGCAAACAAAAGCATCATTGTCAAGGACCCCCGCCTGCCGGAATAAAAGGATTCTTCTCGAAGACAGCTTGAATAGCGTCGATCACAGGAAGGGAGTTCTTCCTGACGGTGGAGATGTAGCCCCTAATACGGCAGAAAATATCTGCTCCTTGAGTACTGCGAAAGGTCCCTGAGATTTTCTGTTGAACCTTCATCATTCGAATATCCCTTTCGGCCTGATTGTTGTCAAACGGAACGCTGAAATCGTACATGAAGGCCAGCGTCTCCTGACGGTACTTCTACGGTACTCCTCCTTATTTTTTGGGATTGTTTCAAGATTATGTGATGAGGATTGAAATAGATGGGATAGAGAGATGGGGCGGGGCC
>QLUL01000085.1 GCA_018725425.1 Chloroflexota bacterium | reverse complement strand
CGGGCGTCTTCATCGTGCCGGCGGTAGTGCCGATGATGCTGTCCGATGCAATCCTTATGCACCCCGAGGGGCTCCTCGCCAGAATACTGACCTTTATTCCCCTCACCGCCCCTATGACGGTGATGATGCGCCTCCCCAACACCACCATTCCCCTCTGGGAGTTGGCCCTGAGTCTGAGCATCATGGTGGGATCGATTGCTGCCGGGGTCTGGCTTGTAGCCAGGGTCTTTCGAGTATTCTTGCTGATGTATGGCAAGAGGCCGGCTCTCAGGGAGATCGTTCGCTATGCCAGGGAGGGATAGAGCGAATTGCCTAATTTTCAAAGATTTCAAAATTTGCCCTGATTTGAGGAAGCATTGGAAGTGAATTAAGGCAGTTTTTGAACTCTTGGCAATTTTTGAACTCTTGCGGCACTCTTTGAATTCAAGGCAATTGAGGCAATTTTCTTGTCCGGGTTAGTCCCTAAAAAGTGAAGTCTTGCGCAAAATGGAAAACTTTTTGGTTCCGGCTTGTTCGGGTTAGGGGGATATGAGTTGTGACCGGTATCAATCCAGAGAATAAATCCGTAGTTCCCGAGAGCCTCCTGGCCAGAATCTGGAAGGGTCAATGGGTGCAGAAGGGCGCCCTTCCTACGAGTGATGGCCGGATGGTGAGGGTGCGCTCGCCCGGGATAGAGAACAGGGATAGCGGCCCCGATTTTCTCGGAGCCATTATCATTCTCGATGACGAGATACTACAGGGCGATGTTGAACTTCATGTGAAGTCGGGCGACTGGAGGGCACATGGCCACCACCTCGATCCGCATTTCAACGGGGTGATTCTCCAGGTGGTGTTGTGGGACGATACCAGGAAGCCCGCTCAACTTGAAAACGGGGAGTTGGCCCCCACCTTACCGCTGCACAACTACCTCAATGGCCCAATGGATGAGCTTTCCGTCCGAGCGATGGATCTCCTTTCCCCCTGCCGCAGCGTTGGGAGTCAGTACGGAGAAGGAAGAATCGGCGAAATCCTGGATCGGTGTGGTGAGGAGCGGTTCTATTTGAAGTCGGCTTTCTTTGAGGTGGGTTTGATCCTCGATGAGCCGGCTGAGGTCCTGTACCAGGGCGTGATGGGGGCTCTCGGATATACGAAGAATAAGAAGTCCTTTCAGGAGCTAGCGCGCCGCCTGCCACTCCGCGTTTTGGCGAGTATTGCGGCGGAACAGGAGCTCGGGAACAGAAGCCTTGCGCTCCAGGCTCTGCTTCTGGGTGGGGCAGGATTGCTGCCTTCGCAATGCGGGGAGAAGTCCAGATTTGGGGGTTTGAAGCCGCCATCGGAGCTGGGGGCAATCTGGTGTTCCTTGAATGCCGAAAACGCCATGAGCTACGCCGACTGGCACTTCTTCCGGATACATCCCAGGAATTTCCCCTCGCGGCGACTCCTGGCAGCGGGACATCTCTTCGACCGCTATCTGGATCAAGGCTTGCTCAAGGGGGTGTTCGATCTCGTAAGGCGGGCAAATCCGGGGAAAGGCGCAACCGTGATTGAGTCCGGCTTTCTGATCCCCGACCTCATCGGGCGAGGGCGGGCACGGGAGATCACGGTGAATGTGGTTTTGCCATTTTCCCTCGCCTGGGCGGAGACCGATTCACAGCCGAAGCTCAGTGAGCATGTCGTGGAGCTATATAGAGCCTATCCCCGGCTGGGCGAAAATCGGATAACCCGGTACCTGAGCGAGCTTTTCTGGGGTGCGGGGAAGCCAAAGGGGCTATACTCGGCGCGACGCCAGCAGGGATTGATTCATCTCTACCAGACCTTCTGTCAGGAGCAAAGATGTGGGGTCTGCCCGGTAAATGTGGAGATGAATGGGTAGTCCCTTAAATCTAAAGTCTTGCGCAAAATGGAAAATCCTAAATCCTAATTTCTAAGCACTAAACAAATCCAAATAGCAAAATTCCAAATATGAGGCAGTTTTGAACATTTGAACATTGGGATTTGGGATTTGTTTAGTATTTCGTGCTTCGGATTTCGAATTTAAACGACAATATGCCTTGTTGGTTCCGGCTTGTTCGGGTTAAGAGTTATCTCGAAAGTAATGGAAGGTGATACAATGAAAAAGGAACTCATGGAGATACTAGCCTGTCCGATGTGCAAGAGCTCTCTCGAACTCACTGTCGAGGAGGAGGATGATAAGGAGGTGATTAGCGGCTCTCTCTACTGCGCCAACTGCTCAGAGCGCTATCCCATCAAGGATACCATCCCGAATCTCCTTCCCCCAGACAACCGTGATTAATGCCGGCCCCTCAATTACTGATGGGTCGAGGAAATGATGCGGCTGGCGCCCCGCAGCCGGGCACCAAGTGAGGCGGGGTCGGTAACCGGTGCCTGGCAGGTATAGCCCTCACATATATAGACTGTGGGTTGGTTGCTGATCATACCCCGGTTCTGAAGCAGTTTGAGCTCCGATACCGGAGTCGGGTCATCGGGATCACAAGCGGCGACTACCTTGTTCGGCAGCCATGTGGTGTATAGAGTGTGCACAAGCTCCGATGTAGCGGGATTATCTCTATGGCCTATGATGGCGATTTCTTTCGGGGTAGAGAGGTAGAAGTCCAGCGCGCAAAGCCAGTTGCTGAACCCCAGAGGATGCTGGCGCATGAGTTGTTGCATTGACCGAAGCGAACTGGTGGCCGTCCGTTGGAATCCCTCATTGCCGGTCAAGATGGCCAGTTTGAGCAGGGCGAGGGTAGCGGCTGAAGCACCTGATGGCAATGCCCCATCAAACTTGATGCGGGGGCGGATAAATAGCTCCTGATGCCTCGGGCCGGTGTCATACAATGCGCCGGTAGGCTCATCCCAGAAGTTCTCAATCATAACCTCAGCCAGTCTGACGGCTTTCCTGAGCCATTCTCCGGTGAAGGTTGCCTGATGCAGGGCCAGGAGTCCATGGATAACCAAGGCATAGTCCTCGAGGTAGCCATCTATCCTGGACTTACCATCCTTATAGGTGTGTTTGAGCTGCCCATCCCTGATCATTGAATTGAGCAAGAACGAGCCATTGGCTACCGCAGCGGCGAAGTAATCCTGACGGGAAAAGACACAAGCCGCTTCAGCCATACTGGCCAACATGAGCCCGTTCCAGGAAGCTAACATCTTTTCATCTCGGCCGGGCTTGACCCTCAGCTCCCGCCTTTTCAGCAAGGACGCTTTAGCTTTTTCAATGATGCTTGATATTCCCGGTTGCTGGTCGTCGGCTACGTGCAGAATGTTCAGCCCATCAAGATTGCCCGCGGCGGTAATCCCGAAGTAGTCATTGATTAGCGGGCTGTGTCTCTCACCGATTGCCGTGGTAATCTCCTGAGTGGTCCACAGGTAATACTTACCCTCAACGCCTTCGCTATCGGCATCCTGACTGCTATAGAAGCCACCCTGCGGGTCGGTCATCTCCCGGAGAACATAGTCCAAGGTTTCCTCAGCTATAGACCGATATAACTGCTTCCCGGTGAGCAGGTAGGCATGCAGATACACCTGGCTGAGCAGTGCGTTGTCGTAGAGCATCTTCTCAAAGTGTGGGACCAGCCAGTGAGCATCAGTAGCGTAGCGATGGAATCCGCCACCTACCTGATCATAGATGCCGCCTCTGGCCATCTTCTCCAGGGTTAGCTCCACCATCTCCAGAGCGGCCTTTTCCTGATTGCGGTGGAAATATCTCAGGAGAAATTCAAGCACCATTGGCTGGGGAAACTTGGGAGCGGTGCCGAACCCGCCGTTTTCCCGGTCCAGGCTGCTCTGAAGAACCAAATAGGCTTCCCCAAGAATATTCACCGCCAGCGGTTCGGAAACGGCATGGCTACGGGTCTCTGCGGACAGCGCCGTTAACAGTTGCCTGGCGGTCTGCTCAACATCAGTGCGACGGTGATGGTAGGCGTCAGCAACGGCCCTAAGGACTCGAGGAAAGCCAGGAATGCCCTGTCTATCTCCGGGAGGGAAATAGGTGCCACCGAAGAACGGCTTCCCCTCCGGGGTCAAGAAGGCGGTTAGTGGCCATCCCCCACTGCCGGTCATGGCCTGCACCGCTTCCATATAGATAGCATCAATGTCAGGGCGCTCTTCTCTATCTACCTTGATATTCACAAAAGTCTCGTTCATTAGAGAGGCAATTTCATCATTCTCAAAACACTCGTGTGCCATAACGTGGCACCAATGACATGCCGAGTAACCAACACTCAGCAGTATCGGCTTATCATCGTCCCGGGCACGATCGAGAGCTTCCGGGCCCCACGGATACCAGTCCACTGGATTGTCGGCGTGCTGCAATAGATAGGGGCTTGTTTCTCTCACCAAGCGATTAGGAATAGAATCCTCCTACGAAGTGTCGTACCTTTTGAGCTATAATACTGACGACAACTGTTGGACCTTCCCCCAAGAATTGGGCCAGATCAAGACGGCTCTCAGGGAATAGTGCCTGCGCTATCAAAGGGTATCCAGTCTCTTCTTAGTTTCGGAGAGTTGTCTGAGGTGCAACTTCTCCTCGGCTATTATCCGGTTTACTGCCGGCTGCGCTCGCGGAGACATTATGTCTCTCATCTCATAGTAAAACAGTATGGAATCCTTCTCGGCAGCGATGGCCAGTTGCAGTGCCTTGATATCACTATCCGACTGGGTCGCCATTTCGCTGGCGAGCATTTCATCAGTGAAGACAGCGCTGCTGACCAGTGCTTCAAGATAAGCCGCATATTCACCGGGATAGGTCTCTGAAGGTTGGTACTTATCGGCTTCAGCAAGCATGTTCTGGAAAATCTTAACATGCTGTCGTTCCATATCCCCCAGATATCGAAAGGCGTCACCAGCGACGGCATTCTTGGTTGACTTTGCCATGACGTCATAGAAGGCGATTCCCCTCCTCTCGATACCGATGGCGATATTGACAAGCTCGCTGCCCGAAAAAGAAATGGACATCGGTAGACCCCCTCCCCTTGCGAATTTGTACAACCAAACTCTAAATCATTTTTGCCCAGCACTATCGACAGGCAGTCGGAGAAACCACCAAGACGGGGGCCACACAATGACGCACCACCCGATCAGTCACGCTGCCGAAGAACCAGCGCGAAACCCCTGATCTGCCATGGGTGCTTATAATGACCAGGTCCACCTGGTTGTTCTTGACATAGTCCAGTATCTCTTCGGCGGCCTGACCTCGCACTACGATAGTCTCGGCGGATATGCCCTCTTGCTTCAGGTCAGTGGCTACCTGAGATAGATACTCCCTGGCTGCAGCCTCGTCCCTATTCTCGATGTCACGGTGCCATTTTTCTCCTAGCTCATAAGTTTGCGGCATAGGCTCTGCTACCCTGAGCAAGATCACCTCGGGAACACTACATCCGGTAGCCACGGCCTTAACGTGCTCCAGACTGCACTCCGAGAATTCCGAACCATCCAATGGTGCCAGTATTTTCTTGTACATGCCTTCCTCCTTTCCTTAATGAATAATTTTGGTAACTACACAGGGGTTGTCTAAAAATCCCTTTACTGGAAGGTAATCCCCCCTTAATTACCTCCAGC
>QLUL01000084.1 GCA_018725425.1 Chloroflexota bacterium | reverse complement strand
AGGGCGAAATATTCACAAGATATCAATTCCACCTGGGGAGTCTAGACCAGTTAATGTAATTGTTGAACCCCCAGGCGATGCCCCTATCGGGGAACATCGCATAAATGTTACTTTCGGGGACGGAAGTGTCACACTTTTTGTTTCTATTATAGAAACAGAGGTGCGAATTATCGATATACGAAGTGATTTCCCTGATCAAATGATTGAAGCAGGCGATACTGCTACGTTCTCTATTACCATCACCAATCCTAAAACAACAACTGCAGACCACCGCATTCAACATACGGCGTTTGGTGAAGCTGCTAACTGGGATATACGATTTGAGGCAGCAGGGCGAAATATTCACAGGATATCAATTCCACCTGGGGAGTCCAGAACAGTTGATTTAATTGTTGAACCCCCAGGCGATGCCCCTATCGGAGAACATCGCATAGATGTTAGTTTCGGGGACGGAAGTGTCGCACTTTCTGTTTATATTACAGAAACTCATGAAGGAAAACCTGGTACGCTGAGGCTCACCACGGTTAATAGAGATGGTGATAAAGTGCGAGGTGCGATTGTTAGTGCTTATATGAATGGTGAGCAAATAAGTCAAATAAGGACAACAGCGGCAGGACTTCTTAGCATGGATCTTGAAGAAGCAATATATGATATAAAGATTGAGAGAGCAGGATATGAGATTAGATGGGAAAGAGATGTTAGAATACGAGTGAGGCGAGATACTGATATTGGTATCATAGTACTTGAACGTAAATCTTTTGCTGCTGAAGTTAGAGTGGATGTACCATCAAAAACAATTACTGCTGGTACGCGCCCTGTATTTGCAATCACTATTGAGAATATAGGCGAATTTGAAGATACTTTTAAACTGCGTGTTGCCGGGCTTCCGCATGGATGGCATGCAAGATATATGGTTCGGGGTACAGAAGTGGAGGTTACAGAGGTTTTTATAAGATCAGGTGAATCAAAGGATCTTGATCTTGAAATAATCCCACCGCATGGCATTGGAATTGGAGAATATAATTTTGCAAGTGTTATCGAATCATCTGCTCTGGTTTACGACGAAGCATTGTCTTTGAGTATACGGGGAACGATTGACATGCTCGTAGGTTTTGATAGACTCCGAGTTGAAATAACACGTGGCGGTACGGCATCATTTGAAGTTACGGTTAGAAATCATGGTAGAGGTATATCACTTACAGATGTTCGCCCTGATGTCAGTGCGCCTGAGGGATGGCATGTTGAGATCACACCAAGAACTGTTACACGCATTGTACCTGGTGAGAGAAAAGTATTCAATGTAGTTGTGATACCTCCTGCAGATATTGTTGCTGGTGAATACAGATTAAGAATGACAGTTGGAAGTGATCAAATTGAAGAAGAAGTTGAATTTAGAGTGATTGTGGTAGAAGGACCATTCCTAGCATTATTGGGAGTGGCAATTCTTATTATGGTGGCAATTGGTTTGTGGGTTATATTTAGGAAGTTTGGAAGGCGATAAATCGCAGATGGTGAACAATAAAAGTGCGTGCATGTGATCATTCAAAATAATGATATGCCTGTCAATAGCCGGAACGGCAGTGCATCAGCGCTTGACATAGCAAAGCCAGAGTGCAATAATAGGACAATCAAGCTCGAAAGGAGGATAGCAGAGACATCACCATCTCCAGCGACCAGCCTGAGTATCTGGGAACTAAATTACCTGCTGGCGAAGATGACGGTAAAGGAAATAATGATCCGCGACGTTGTCACTATCGCCCCCGATGCCACCGCCGAGGCCGCTCTCGCCCTGGCACAGGAACGTAGGGTTGGTGCCCTGGTAGTAGTAGATGAGGGTCATTTGGTGGGCATAGTCACCACCAATGATTTCATATACCGAATCTTGAACCCTCTCCTCGGTCTGGGCAAGCCTGGAGTGCGTCTTCACATCTACGACTGCGGGACAACCCGTAAAATCGAGGAAGTCGTTAGATTCATCAATAGGCATGATCTCACAATTGAAGCCCTTCATGTGGATGATTCCCAGGAAAGCGGCACCAGAGACCTGATAGTTCAGGTAGATACTAATGACCCCGCCAAACTCATCGAGGACCTCACCACTCGAGGATACAAGGTGGAGATCAGAGAGCGCTGTTGCTGATCAATTCCCCGCAGCTAAGATGAGATCGGCAGTATCCTTGTGCCGTGGCTATGATCACCGGCGCCATTCGAGCCATTCCCTTAGCAGTGAGGCCCGGGCAACGGGTGCGATGCCCTCACACTGCATAGAGTCGGTGAGTTTATAGAGTTAGGGGATGGGATGAGGCAACGCAAGAAACGCAACAAACTCAACAAACTGACTGCGGGGGCAAGCAGGAGGTGATGATGATGATGATAACAAGACTGTCCTTGCGCATATTTATTCTGTGCTTGATATTAGTCCTCGGCGCCGGGATCGGCATAGGACAGGCCGTCGCGGCCAGGCAAATAGGAGTCCTCGGTTCGCAGATTGCCCAACAGGAGGAGCAGATATCCAGCCTCGACTCAGAGACCCAACAATTGAAGGCCGAAACTGCAATACTGGCCCTGGACTTGCAGGAGAAACAAAGTGCCTATGACTCGCTTCTGGTAAAACAGGGCAGCACCGTGGAAGAATTGCAGACGCTGCAGGCGAGCTTTGCCAACCTGACTGAAGAATACCGCGGCCTGCGCGAAGCTCACGACGCTCTGCAGGAGGCAGCCGCCAACGCAACAGTCGACGAATTGATAAGTTTGAGGGAACAGGTATCACTCCTCGAGAGAGTGAACAGCCTGCTGCACATTCAGGTGGCACAACTCACCAACCAGCTCACCCCTGCCCCCCATCACGCCGTTAGGGGTAGAGATATATGGGGTAAGCCAGAATTCCGAAGCACTGCGTGGGCAGGGCGAGATTATGAATTGCAGCGCAAGATCGAAGAGATTGGGCGCTTGCTTCACCGCACACACACCTTTATCCCAGGCGAGACGGACTGCAACGATATGGCGGTTAGCCTCTGGAATATGCTGCTCACCGAGAATATCAAGTCAGTCATCGTAGTAGGTAACCTGGAGAAGGTAGGGGAGACTCTTGAGGAATCAAACCACGCCTGGTTATATGTCTTCGACGCTCAGGGGAAGGTCATCTATCTGGAAGCCACAACCGGTGAGGTTTTCTACGGTCGCCTGCCCGACGGCTCGACAAACCCGCGGGCTGTCCCCTACCGTGAGGGATTTATCTACTTAACGCCATCCGACCTGCGCAGAGATCTCAAGGGAATGTGGTAGGAGCAGGAATGGTTGCTGGCTGCCGGGCCAGGGTTCGAACCTGGGCGTACGGCTCCAAAGGCCGTTGTGCTACCACTACACTACCCGGCAAATTAAGTATAGAGTGTTGAGTATAGAGGAAGGGGTAGGGGCCTCAGAACTCAAAACTCAGAACTCTAAACTCTCCAGTCAAGTGCCGAAGGTCGGATTCGAACCGACACGAGAGTCACCCCCCAACGGTTTTTGAGACCGCCGCGTCTACCATTCCGCCACTCCGGCTCCTTTATCCCGGCCCGGTGGCATTGGGCCGGGATTGGATTCTGATGGAGCGGAAGATGGGATTCGAACCCACGACCTCCTCCTTGGCAAGGAGGCATTCTACCGCTGAACTACTTCCGCATCGCCCCGATCGCTGGTGCCGAGGGGCGGAATTGAACCGCCGACACGCGGATTTTCAGTCCGCTGCTCTACCCCTGAGCTACCTCGGCTACTAGATATGATTATATCCGAATCACCAACTTTTAGCAACCCACTACCTTGACACCTATCCTGCCGTTGCCCTATGATAAGATAAGTAATGTGGCAAGAGCATGCTCTTAGCGATGCGCACCGACTCAGGGAGTCGCTACCGGAGCTTCCCGCGCCGGTGGCTCAGCCATTCCTTATCGTTTTGAGTGGCTTGCCGGGCACGGGTAAATCTTACGTCAGCCGCAAGCTGGCCGAACATTTACCCTGCCTTATAGTGTCCAGCGACATGATGCGAAAGTCACTTTTCCCCTCACCAGTCTACGATGCTTCCGAAAACCAGCGCCTCTTTGCCGCCCTGCATATCCTCATCGAGGATCTTTTGAGCAAGAATATTGCTATTCTCCTGGACGCCACGAATCTAGTGGAGCACCATCGAGAACGCCTGTACTGCATTGTCCACCGGCTCCGGTTGAAACTGATCATCCTCCGCGTAGAAGCGCCCCCGGAGGTGGTACAGGAGCGCTTGCAGGCTCGAATGGCAATGGATAACCCCTCACAGGACTCGTCGAATGCTGATTTTGGGGTCTATCTAAGAATGAAGGCTAGGAAACAGGAAATTCGCCGTCAGCACTTCGCGGTGGACACCTCCAGAGATATCGCTCCTGTTATTGAGAAGATAGTTCGTGAGCTGAGGCGGTAGAGCATTTTTACTTGGAACCGGACCCCGTTGCTCCACGCACTGCTCTGTGCTATAGTAAACTCACAATCTGGCGACGAATGCTACTGAGGAAGGGGAACGTGAGATGGCTGATGAGCTGAAGGTTTTCACCGGGAATACCCATCCTGCTCTGGCGCAATCGATCTGCGATTACCTACAGATGCCGCTGGGGAAAATAGAGGTGTTTGAATTCAGCAACGAGAACATCTTCGTCCGTATTCTGGAGAACGTGCGCGGGCGCGATGTCTTTATTCTGCAGCCGATCTCATCCCCGGTGAACAAGAGCCTGATGGAACTGCTGATAATGATCGATGCCGCAAAGCGAGCTTCGGCCCAGAGAGTTACCGCTGTGATCCCATATTACGGCTACGCCCGTACCGATAAGAAGGACCAACCCCGGGTGCCGATAACCGCACGCCTGGTAGCAGATCTGATAACCGTGGCCGGAGCCAGTCGCGTGCTCACCCTCGACCTGCACGCCGGCCAGATCCAGGGGTTTTTTAACATCCCGGTGGACGAACTGACCGCCCTCTATATCCTGAGCCGATATTTTGAAGAGAAGCAATTAGATGATCTGGTGGTCGTGGCCACCGACATCGGCATTTCCAAACGAGCCCGTGATATGGCAGCAAGGCTCAATGCCCCGCTAGCCATCATCGAGAAAAGGCGTCTCGGCAACACCGAGGAGGCGGAGACGCTTACCGTTATCGGTGATGTTGAGGAGCGGCATGCCCTCCTGGTAGATGATGAGATTGACACCGGCGGCTCGATAAGCTCCGCCGCCCTTACCCTGTCCGAACACGGCGCCAAAGAGATATATGCTTGCTGCACCCATGCTGTCCTATCCGGTCCCGCAGTGGAAAGAATTGCAAACAGCCCCCTGAAGGAAGTGGTGGTCACCGATAGTGTCCCGGTGCCGGAGTCGAAGAAGATTGATCGGATCATCGTTCTCTCCCTGGCGGCCCTGATCGGTGAGGCTATTCATCGCATCCACGCCGATCTTTCGATAGGCGCGATGTTTCAATAACAAGAGGTAATCCATGTTCAAGAAACTGGCCGCTATCTTCGGCGATCCCAACGAGAAAGAGTTAAGGCGACTCCAGCCCACAGTCGACAGGATCAATGCGCTTGAGCCCGATAGTAAAGCCCTCACCGATGACGAGCTTCGCGCAAAGGCCGTCGAGTTCA
>QLUL01000083.1 GCA_018725425.1 Chloroflexota bacterium | reverse complement strand
ACATCCCGTCTCACATAGTGACCCTCGAGGACGAGGTTTTTGAGCAGGGGGATTATACCACCAGTTTTATAGAGGAACGGGGAATAGTTAAGAAAATGCAACGTAGCGCCGAGGTTCATCCTCGGCAGGCACCGGCGGGGGACTAGCCCCCGCGCTACAACAACCTCCGCACCAGTGCCTCCTCTTCCTCCCGGCTGACGGCCATTTGATCGAGCTTTGCCGATTGCAGGGCTCGCAATATCTGCCCCATCTTTCTGCCGGGGGGCACCCCCATGCTTTGCAGGTCATCGCCACGAAGCTCAGACTTCACATGGCGCAGCTTCTTAAGGTAAAGATCAAGTCGCTGCTGGACAATAGGCAGGACGCTCTGCTCTGAAACTATGGCTGCGGCTTCGACCACCTGCGGTAGATGGCGGCTCAACCGGCGATAGATCTCGCTTGGCCGAAGCCCTGCGGATTCCAATGAGGAGAGCGATTGCCTCAGCCGCACCATATCGCGCCCCGCCCGGGCGGCCCACCCAGGCATCTTGAGCCGAGCGATGCATCCCTCGACCTCCTCACCGGTAAGCCGATAGATCAAGAGAACCAGATAAGTCAGCCGATAGTCAATAGCCGATAGGCGATAGTCCACTTCCCCCCGGACTGCCGACTGCCGACTGCTGACTGCTGACTGCCGGGCAAGGCTGAACCTCTCCGCCAGCCAGCCGTCGCCTCGAAGAGCTGGGTGAATCCTTTGAAGGACTCCTAATTCATCAGCGCGGCAAAGGGCTTTCTCGGGGCATTCCTCTTTCAGGATCAGCTCCAGCTCATGCCACAACCGCTCCCCGGTCACGGTATCCAGGCTATGCAGATGCTGCCGCATCAGCCCCTCGGTATCCTGTTCCAGGTGAAAATTGAGACGCTTCTCGTAGCGAAGGGCACGCAGGATGCGGGTGGGGTCATCGCTGAAACTGCCCCGATGCAGTATCCGAATCAGCCCTCTCCTCAAATCGTCCTGCCCGCCGTGGGGGTCGAGCAAGTCGCCGAAGGAGTCCGGGCTGAGGGAAACGGCCATGGCGTTGATGGTGAAGTCGCGTCGCCAGAGGTCATCCTCGATTGTGCCTGGTTTCACCCCCGGCAGAGCACCCGGCCGGGCATAGACTTCCGACCGTGCCGTGGCCAGGTCGAGGCTGAGATTCTCCACGTAGCGCCGAGGTTCATCCTCGGCAGGCACCGGCGGGGGGCAAGCTCCCGCGCTACGTGGCCAATGATAGAGCTTGGCCGTCCCAAAGCGAGGGTGGGTTCTCACCCCACAATTCTTGATTCTGGCTATCTGCCGCCCCAGCGCAATGGCGTTGCCCTCAACCACCAAATCGAGGTCAAGATTAGCGCCAGAGGATATGGGGGTAGGGGCGAATTTATTCGCCCTTGGGAGTTGTCCCAGCAGGAGGTCGCGCACCACCCCACCCACCAGGTACACCCGTTCTCCGCCCGCTGCGGCTGTCTCGCCGATATCCCGAAGCAGTTCCAAAATCCCCGGGGGCAGATATGATTCAAGGTATGGAGATATATTACTCAACGGCTCCTTTCCTCCCCAATTATAACATGAGTGATCCGGGAAGGTAAAAACTTGACTAAATCTTGGTCACCAAAACCCCTTGACCTGGGCCACTCGCCGTGCTATCCTTTCTTTGTCCCTTACTTTTAAGCGCTCAGCAGTCAACTTTCAGCACGTAGCGCGGGGGCTTGTCCCCCGCCGGTGCCTGCCGAGGATGAACCTCGGCGCTACGTTTCTTCAGCCGGTGACTGCCTGCTTAACGTTTCTAAAAGAACCGCTAAACATCATTGAAAATTGTGAAATGCAAATTGTAAAATGCAAAATTGTAGGAAGAAGAAAATTTGCAATTTGAAATTTGCATTTTGCATTGAAGAGGCTCTTGCAAAAATCCGTTGGCCGAAGCTGAGATAACGCAACTGCCAGCTTCAGAGAATCCCTTTTTGCAAGAGGCTCTGAAGTTTAGGCTTTTTGAAATGACTAAACTGTTAGATGGATTATGGGTAGATCAGCTAAAGAAGTCTGGGAGGCGGCCCTGGGGGCATTGCAACTTCAGGTAACGAAGGCTAATTACCAAACCTGGCTCAAGGACACTATCGGTCTCTCCTGTAAGAATGATGAATTCGTAGTGGGAGTACCCAATACCTTCACCGTCGAATGGTTAGAGAGGCGGCTTCGCCACCTGATAAAGAAGACCCTCTCTGGCATCATCGGTAGCCCGGTGGAGGTTGAGTTCCAGGTTTATCCGGGGCAACAGGCAGAAAATTACCCATCCCCGGTGAACAAGAGGTCGGCTAATAACCACCCGTTCAACCCCAAATATACCTTCTCCTCGTTCATCGTGGGGAGCTGCAATCGGTTGGCCCACGCCGCCGCTCTGGGGGTGGCGGAAAACCCGGGGAGCGTTTATAACCCGCTGTTCATCTATGGCGGGGTGGGGCTGGGGAAGACCCACCTGTTGCATGCCATAGAGCAATTCGTTCTGCAAAATGATCAGCAAGTGATCTATGCCACCGCGGAACAATTCACCAACGACTTCATCGCCAGCATCAGAGAGAAGAGCACCGAGAGTTTTCGCAATAAGTATCGAAGTGCAGATGTGCTCCTCATTGACGACATTCATTTCATCGCCGGCAAAGAGCAGACTCAGGAGGGCATTTTTCACACCTTCAATGATCTCCATACCGCAAACCGCCAGATCATACTCAGCAGCGATCGGCCTCCCAAAGCGCTCGCACTCCTTGAGGAGCGCCTGCGTTCTCGCTTCGAATGGGGGCTTATCGTCGATATTCAACCCCCCGATTTCGAGACCCGGGTTGCGATCCTCCAGGCCAAAGCCGAGGAGCTAAAGTCCCCGATACCGCTGGACGTGCTGCATCTCATTGCCAGGAGGGTGCGAAACAACATCCGAGAGCTTGAAGGAGCATTGAACCGTGTGCTAGCCTATGCCCGACTCACCAACGCTACTATCACACCGGAACTGGCTGGAGAATCACTGGCAGAGATAGCGGCCAGTGAGTCGAGGCGAACCCCCACTGCCGAACTGATAATCAATACGGTCGCTAAGTATTTCGGACTTGCCCCGGAACTGCTGCTGGGAAAGCGGAGGGACAAGTCAATCGCCTTCGCCCGTCAAGTGGCGATGTATCTCATGAGAGAGGAGTTGGATTTCTCCTGGACCGATATCGGGAGGGGGCTGGGCGGGCGAGACCACAGCACTATTCTCCATGGCTATGACAAGATTGCCGGGGAGATCGAGGCAAGCTCCGCTCTGCGGAGGGACGTCCTGGAAATCAAGGAAATCTTCTATTCCAAGACGGGTTGATTCGGCGGCTCTGCCGCCGAATCTGTGGATAAGTTCCTTATTCATGTGGATAACCCTTCTGGACTGTGGATAACCCCGGAGGTGGCTGACCGGTGTTACTCCAGATACAGGTAAACCCTTACATGAAATCCTCCCACCAAAACGTTAGTGTTTTCACGCAACTTATCCATCCCCGCTGGTCGGGACTTGAGATGCTTTTCAGCTTCCCCAGCGCCACTTATCCCAGTCTTACCAGTCCCCCAGCGACTTATTATGATTATTACTTAAATGATATAACAAATATAGGTAAGTGACCACTAGTTAAACAGGGTTTCAAGGTGTCTTAAATGGTATAATAAAAAAGCTAAGGTCTACTTAATTACAGAAAACGTAGAGCGGGGGCTTGTCCCCCGCCGGTGTCTGCCGAGGATGAACCTCGGCGCTACTTGAACTGCTGAATGTCGATTGCTAATGGCTGCAAACTGACCAATGATAGATAGAATAGAGATTTATGTCTACGGCGGCAGAGGGGGTAACGGCATAGTCAGTTTTCGCCGAGAGAAGTTTGTCCCCTTTGGGGGACCGGACGGTGGGGATGGGGGGAAGGGTGGCAGCGTGGTTCTTATCGCGGATCAGGGCAAAACAACCCTCAGTAACCTCAGGCATCGAAAGCACTATAGGGCGCAACATGGGGGGAAAGGTAAAGGGAGGGAGCAGCACGGGAGTGATGGAAGGGACCTGGTGCTGGGAGTTCCGGTGGGGACAATCGTTCGCAGTGTGGGGGAGGGAGTAGATCTGGGCGACCTCACGGTGGATGGACAAAGATTGGTCGTGGCAAAGGGTGGGAAAGGGGGTTGGGGAAACAAGCACTTTGCTACCGCGATCAAGCAGGTTCCCAGAATCGCCAAAGAGGGGGGGGCGGGTGAGGAGAGAAAACTGGTTCTCGATCTCAAGCTGATTGCCGACGTCGGGCTCATTGGCCGCCCGAATGTGGGCAAGTCCACGCTGATAAACGCGGTCTCGGCGGCAAGGTCTAAGGTCGCCGATTATCCCTTCACCACGCTTGAACCGAAGCTGGGTGTGGTCGAGCTGGGCTTTCGAGCCTTTGTGATTGCCGATATCCCGGGCCTGATCGAAGGGGCACATACCGGCCGTGGACTGGGGCATGACTTTCTGCGTCATATTGAGCGCACCAGGATACTGATTCACATCATTGATGGGACTACCCGAAATCCGGTTTCGGACTTAGAGGAGATAAACGAGGAACTGCGCCTTTTCAACTCTTGCTTGAAGGATAAGCCGCAGATCGTGGCGGTGAACAAGATAGATATTCCTGATGTTCGTGAGCGGCTGCCGCAGATTGAGAAAGCCCTTGTCGGGATTGAGTCTCCCCTCTATTTCATCTCGGCGGCAAGTGGGGAGGGATTGCCGCAACTGATGACCAGGGCCGCCGCGATACTGGATGAGGAGGTCATAGGTAAGAGGTAATAGGTCATAGGTGATAGGTAACCCATAACCCATAACCTAATACCTAGTATCAGTGAGAACGATGGAAATAGGTTTGCTTGGGGGAACCTTCGATCCGGTTCATCTGGGGCATCTCATCATCGCTGAAGAGGTGAGGTGCAAGCTAGGGCTTTCGAAGGTTGTTTTCATTCCTGCCGGCCAGCCCTGGCTCAAGGTGGATAGGGTCATCACCCGCGGGGAACACCGATTGGCAATGGTAAGGCTGGCCATAGCTTCCAATCCCTTTTTCGAGGTCTCCTTGGCTGAGCTGGAGAGGTCGGGGCCGTCTTACAGCGTCGACACCGTCTCTGCGCTGAGGGATGAATACGGGCCCGAGGTGGGGCTTTACTTTATTGTTGGTCCTGATGCCCTGGTGGAGCTTCATCGCTGGAAAGAGCCGGCGAGGCTGGCAGGATTGTGCCAGCTCATTGTGGTGGGGCGGCCAAGCTCGAGGGAGGAGGATCTAAGTGCACTACACGCGGCTCTCCCGGGGATTTCGTCGCGGATCAGGTGCGTAGATGTGCCGCAAATCGGCATCAGCTCGACGGAAATCCGCCAGCGGGTAAGGGCGGGGGCTTCAATTCGTTACCTTGTGCCACCGGGGGTGGAGAGGTATATTTATGAACAGGAGCTCTATTTTCCGTAGCGGGTTCACGGTTCAAGGTTCACAGTTATGTAGCGTATAGCGTGTAGCGTATAGCGGGTAGCCTACTACACGCTATCTACTACCCCCTATACGTTAGCTAAGGAGGCGGATGTGGGAACCGATATCGAAAGGCTGCTGGAGCTCGTCAAAGAGAAGTCACTCATGT
>QLUL01000082.1 GCA_018725425.1 Chloroflexota bacterium | reverse complement strand
GCCAGATATTGAGACTGTTGGACTTCCCTTTCCATATTTACACCAGGCTGGCCACCGATTATTGGGGGCCAAGTTAAAATGAGCGAACCATGGGTTTAGATGAGAAAGCTGCCGGGAAAGCAGGGAAGGAAGTATTAAGGGAAATTCTTGCCATAGAAGAGGCGCGGATAATAGGTCTATTATCTCGGGAGAAGAGGCTGCTCTACCAGAATAGGTTTAAGATTTCGGATAGGACCGACGTCCCCCACGCGATCTCTGCTTTTCTGGAGAATTGCAGTTACATCGTCACTTATGACACACACTTTCAGGAGATATCTCACCTGATTAAGGTAGCAACCCCCGAAGAGTTTACTAACCAAGAACATTGAACTTTGAACGGAGAAAGCAATGAAAGCTTTTCACAAATCGCACATTACCGGTTACCCATTACCTATGACCCATTACCCATGACCCATTACTTGCAAATCGAGCGTCTGGCTGATAGTGTTATCGGTAGGGGCACTGAGGTGACTAAAGGAGGGCAGAACTTCAAGGCAGTAAGACCTTTTCATCGGCGACGATGCCAGAGTAGAATTATAAGAACAGTAGGAGGCAGTAAACATGCTAACAGAGTATATAGATAAAGCCATGAGCGAAGCGCTTTATGAAAAGCTGGAAGATGGAACTTATGCAGGAAAGATTGCTCAGTGCGAGGGTGCTATTGCCTTCGGACAAACGTTTTATGAGTGCCAGAATGAGTTGAAGGCAGCATTGGAAGGCTGGCTGATAGTCAAGATAAGGCATGGCGATCTGCTCCCTGTGATAGATAATTTTGACTTAAACAAGGGGATACCAACTCCCAAGGAAACCGTAAGGCATGCCTAGATGGACACCTTGCAAGCAAAGGATTTTCATAAGGAAGCTAAGAGGCTTAGGTTTTGACCCACCAGAACCAGGGGCTTGCCATTTCTATATGCGATATGGAACTCACACCCTGACCATCCCCAGCAATTCTGAATACTCTGTGCCTCAGATTAAGATGCTTCTTAAGGAAGTAGAGCAAATGTTGCGAAGGGAAATTTCTTTGACAGAATGGCAGAGTCTGTGAAGGGTAGAATGACAAAAGTATATCCCCGAAGTGTTATTGGCAGGAGCACCGAGGTGACCAAAGGAAGGCAAAACTTCAAGGCGGTAAGGCTCTTCATCGGAGATGATGCTAAAGTAGAATTATAAGGCTCTTCTCCAAATTTAGTAGAAAAGGGTGATTCTGTTTCAGGAAACCTTGAGTTGTTTGAAAATGTAATAGCACTAACAATGTGGATATTGTGGGTTACCCGAAGGGTTATCCAAGACGGCAATATCCACATTGACCCTGGCCACTTTCAGCAATAGATCTCTGGTTTTAACAAGATTCTAGTGCGAGGCATCCATCTCTGGTCTGGATAGAGCACTGATGGAGGGTCTGAATCTGAGCAAGTCACCCTTACATCGAAAACTAGCTTGTATCCAGCGGGGGTGAGCACCCTTGTTTGATTTTAAGGATAAAGTAGTCATCATCGTGAAATCCATAGGCAATGCGTTTGATGACTTTGATCTTGTTATTCATCCCCTCTAATTTACCAGTGTTTATGGGGTAATAGCAGTGATTAATAAGACCGTATCTATACCTATCCAGCGTCTGAGCAAACTTCACAAGAGGGTTAATATTACTCGCTGTAGCGATGCCAATCCAGGAGTCAAGATGTCGGTTAGCCCAGCCCGGGGATTTGTAATCCCAGAGCCCCTTCAAGTCATCTTTCAGCATATAGGCGATGTTTATGTTCTCATTTAGTTCAAGTAATTTCTGAAGCTGTTCCTTCTCATCTGTCTTGAGTTTGTCCTGGTTCTTAAGGAGCAGATATTTAGTGCCCTTGATAGCTTGTTTCTTCTCCTCAGTGGCCTTCTTGAACTCGACATTTCTTACTTTATCGATAACTTTGGAGTAGTTCTTGATGACATGGAATTTATCCAATACTATTTTGGCTCTTGGAGCATGTTTCTTGATAGAAGCAATGTATGGATCCCACATATCACAAGCTACCGCTTCTATTTTATCACTCCTTTCTGTGCCAAGCTCTTTGAAAAACTGATCCAGGGTTTCTTGCTTTCGACCCTTGCTCACCCAGACTATCCGGGTTCGCTCTAAGTCCATGACCACCGTAAAGTAATTATGGCCTTTATGGGCAGCTATCTCATCTACTGCCAGAAGCCTTAAACCATCATAGTCTGGGATGGCGAACTGCTTCTCCAGGAACTTTTTGTCAATTGCCTTGACGGTCTTCCAATCCAGATCAAGTAGTTCCGCTACCTGCTTGAGGCTGGTCATACGGCAGAGCCGAGCAACCAGCTCCTCAAATCTGGTAGTGCATCGGGAGTAAAGGTCAGCAAACTCAAGTTTCTCAACCTTCACCCCGCAGATTGGACAATCGGTACGATGTTTATCTATAATCAGATAAGCTTTAAACTCAAAGACTGGGAGGTCTCTGATCCTGGCCATTCGGCAGTCCCAACTCCAAAATGACATCTGTCCACAGCTAGAGCAGGTAAATCCGGAAGAGTAATCCCTATTAAGATAAATTTCGGTGCAATCACCATGAGTAATCGCCTTATCAAATTTTACGCTTGCGAGATTGAGCCATTCTGTTATAATATAGTAGGTGGCATCTGTCTTCTCCTTGTATTTTCTTTGTACCTGCTACAGTATACAGGAAAGACGGATGCCTTTCTCAACCCTAGGTTTTCAAAAACTATTCCTCCTGTGGATAACTACACTTTTTGGAGAAGAACCCAAAACTTTTACCTCTTATGCTAAGCACCTTTAGACTCCTACCTCGATAAACTTGGCGTCTGTGAGGTGTAGCCTTCCTCGCAAGTAGGGAAGATTTCTTTTAGTAGCAAGGTTCTGCCAGTTTGTATCGCAGTAAAGCCATACTTGTCGCGGATGCGGTCAATGGCTATATTTAGTTGCTCTAGCCTTTGGGCTGATGAGTCAAACATATCTAGCTGCCTGCTTGGCTCAACCAGGTTAGATACCCCAATGCCAATGAGGCGAACTGGCTGCTTTTCCTGGGCTAAGGCTTTGTTTAATAGCTCTAGCCCGGTGTCAAAGATGGTCTGGTCAGTATTGCTCGCTTGCTTTAAGGTACGGCTGCGGGTAATAGTGGTGAAATCAGCATATCTCAGCTTTAAGGTTACGCACCTGGTTTGCTTACCTCCCCGGCGCAGCTCGGCACCGACCCGTTCACTAAGATAACGGAATGTTGCCTCAAGTAAGGGGCGGTCTCTAGTATCTTTGTCAAAGGTAGTTTCTCGACTGATGGACCTGGCGGCACCAGGGGGCTCTACTTTTCTATTATCAATGCCATTAGCATAGCGATGTAGAAGCTCACCGGAGGCACCAAAACGGCTTTTCAGGGCACTTAGCGGCATAATAGATAGTTTACCGATAGTATTAATGCCTAAACCGCTTAGTATTTGTTCTGTCTTCTTGCCTACTCCGGGTAGTTTAGCAATGGGTAATGGTGCCAGGAAGGAGCGCTCTTCTCCCCGAGCTATTTCCAGTAAGCCGTCTGGCTTGGATAACTCAGAGGCAATCTTGGCTGCCACCTTACAGCTAGCGATGCCCACCGAGGCACAAAGCCCTAGTTCATCTTTTATCCGCTGCTTTATCGCTACCGCCATTTGCCAGATTGAGCCATAGATAGATTCAAAGCCAGTGGCATCCAGATAGACTTCATCCAGGCTCACTGGTTCCAGAGAGGGCGAAAAATCAGCCAGGACAGAGATAAACCGTTGTGAAGCATCACGGTATTTGGGGAAGCTGCCCTCGATGAAGGTAGCTTGAGGGCAGAGGCGGCTGGCAGTGGTAAGTGGCATACCAGCATGTAAACCGAAAGCCCGGGCTTCATATGAGGCGCAAGCAACTACCCCCCGTTTGTCAGGTCTGCCACCGACTACTACCGGTTTGCCCTGAAGCTCAGGATTCAGCGCTTGCTCTACCGAGACAAAGAAGGCATCAAGGTCTATGTGCATAATAATTCGTGCCATTACGGCATCTCTCAGGACCATCCCCAATAGCGACCCGCGAAATTTACTTCTGTCAGTATGAACCCTTCTCGTTCTACCTCTCAATCCATTCAATCAATTCACTGGACCACGCTTCGCCTATGGCTGCTTCCAGCGCTCTCTGTCCGGGATTTCTCACGTTCAACAGCGCCTCCAAAGTCCGATCTTCGAGAGGATGCAGAAATCGGCACTGCTTGCGAAATGAAAGCAGCGTGTTACGTTCGCCGCCGTAGATAACGTAGTCTAATCGCCCGATGTGAGGCTCCAGTCGCTCTCTCACATGGGTGCACACCCGACTAAAGAAGAGCTCTATTTGCTTTTCCCGGTGTCTCTCAAATCGCCGCTGGGAAGACCCTCCCTTTTTGTGACGCGAGTGTATCAGGCCGGTTCCAACCTTGCTGGATACCAGCTCCTCGCCTTGAAATATCCCAATGGCATAGCTGCCCAGGCGCACCAGGATCAAAGCAATGGTGAATTCTTGTTGAAGGAGCGAACACAGCGGGTCTATATCAAGGCTGGCGGAGACTCGCCTTTGTGCAACCGGAAATGGCGGCAGCACCAGATACCGGTGCTGCTCGCCCCAGAAGATCACTGCCCCTGTTTTGGAATTGGTAACCAATTTGGCCAGATCAGATGGCAACTCTTCGGGTGATATCCTTAGTATTTCCTCGATCTCAGCCATTGATGAGCGGGGAGGTAGGTACAGGGATGCCCCTGAGTCAGCAGCAGACTCATTGAGAAAGCGGAGCATTCCCGCCCTGCTAAGTCGGCGTCTATTCGATACTAGCATGAGACGTAACTACTCAGCCGGCAATTGATAACCACCGTAGCCGCAGGCTTTATGCCTGCGAAAGCCCCCGCAATCGCACCCGTAAAGGGTGCGGCTACTCCCTACCCATGTGGTCAGCAGCCTGGATATTGGCCCCGTGGTTCCCCTGCAGAGGCAGTCGATAGGAGAAACCTTTTATCGGTTTTCCATGTAGATACGAGCCCAATGGCGATTTAAATTCAGCCCATCTGTGGAATCCATACCGCTCATAGAACCAGAAACTTACGGTTTCGCCAGTGAACACGGAAAGAGCCTGCACGCCCCATCGCGCAGCGTGCTGCACAAAACGGTCCATCAGCTTACGTCCGACACCCTGCCCCTGATATTTTGGAGAAACAGCGAAGTATTCGATCCTCCCCTCGCCGGGAGGGACATTTCTCCTGAGTTCCCGCTCCTCACGCAGGAGGGGACCCAGTAACCCAACCAGTTTCGGGCAACTCCCGTATTGTCCGAGAAGAAACCTTCCCAGTAGCGAAAGATATTTTTTCACCAAACGACACTTATCAATCAGGGTGAAGTGACGCTCAATACGGCCAAAGATAAAGCCCGCTATCTCTCCATTGACGATGGCCAGCTCGCCGTAAGTGGAAGTCCCATCACAGATCTCTACCGCTGCCTCGTAAATCTTGACTGTTGTCCCATTGAGCTTACGTTCGAGAGCACCAGCATCCAAAGCAAAAGCGGCCGCGCCGATGCTGGCGCAAGCGGGATAGTCCACCCTATCGCAAGAACGAAAATCAATATCAGTACT
>QLUL01000081.1 GCA_018725425.1 Chloroflexota bacterium | reverse complement strand
CATCTACTTCACCTGCGACTTGCCTGGGTCAACAATCGGTTCGACACTCTGTTTGTTTTAGGACTCTCCCCCAACTCGTAGATGCGCCCGATTCAATCTATTATCTGTGGCAAGAATAATCGCATAATAAGCCTTATTTTCTGCATAACAAGAAGGATTTCTTACAAATAATACTTGACCAGAAGGGGGAAATAGTGTATAGTATACACTGATATGGCAACCCTTCAAAAAAGAAAGTGCAGAGGACATACCCACTGGAGCATTGTTGAGTCTCGTAGGGTCAATGGCAAGCCAAGACCTGTTATTTTGGAATACCTTGGAACAGCCGAGACCGTGTTGAAAAGGTTGAGAGAAGGTATTCCTAAGAAGGTCCGCAGTTATAGTCATGGCCTCGTTGCCGTTATGTTAGATATTGCGCAAGAGCCTAAAATGGTACCATCTGAGGCTCTTGCAAAAGTCCGAAAATGTCATGCTTTTACACAATATATTGTATGCGAACCCAAACTCGGCCTACATCATGTGCACTTTTGCAAGAGGCTCAATTGAAAACAAATATTCCCTTCAGTGTATACAATTGATTGGGCGAATTATAGCAGTGTTTACAGGGATTACAGCTTATTAGAGACGATGGTTTAATAAACTTACGCTAGCACATATCTCAGGGTCATGTCAAGTAACATGCAAGCAGGCTGAATAGTTACCTAAAATGTAACCGAAGGGGTATTGGTTAAATCATATAAAAAGTAACCGAAATTAGTTAGAATGTAGCTTAGCTAATACTCACAAAGGAGGTAAAAGCAGGCTACATGGAGAGGATGGACATGCACTCAAGGAATGAATATCTCAAGGTGTTAAGGGAGAAGTATCTCAAAGCCAAGACTAAGAAGGAGAAGTCGCTGATTCTAGATGAATACTGTGGCAATACCGGTCAGACAAGGAAGTATATCATCAGGAAGATACAGCAAGGGGTAAACGTGGGGCCTAAGGTGAGGAGGAAAAGGAAAGAGGATTATGATGTCCGGGTCAGGGCTCCCCTGGCTGAGGTATGGGAGATTTTTGATTATCCCTGTGGTCAGCGGCTTAAGCCTATCCTGGAGGTAGAAGTGGATAGGCTGATGGAGCTAGGGGAACTAGAGGTATCAGATGAGGTAGCGTTGAAACTGAAGAGAATGAGCTCGGCTACCATCGACAGGAAGCTAAAGCACCAGAGGGAAGTGTTCCACCTTTTGAGATCAAAGGGAGGTCCGAAGCCAGGCTCACTACTCAAGCAGAAGATACCTATAAGACTCACTGAGTGGGATACCTCAATGGTTGGCTATGTGGAAGCCGATATCGTTGTCCATTGTGGAGCTTCTACTCTGGGGGAATATGTGAACACCTTAAGCACTACTGAGATTTCCTCCGGTTGGTGGGAGGGTGAAGCAATAATGGGAAAGTCTCAGGAATATACCTTCTGGGCTTTGAAGGAGATAAGGAAAAGGACCCCCTTTGAGTGGAAGGGGCTGGATTCGGACAATGGCGGTGAGTTCATCAATCAGATTCTGTATAAATATTGTCAAAGGGAGAAGCTGGAATTTACCAGGTCACGGCCAAACAGAAAGAATGACAACGCCTATATTGAGCAGAAAAATTGGACCCATGTGAGGAAGGTGTTTGGATATCTGAGATATGACACCCCTGAGGAACTGATGATTATTGATGACCTTTATCGCCACGAGCTGAGGCTATATAAGAACTTCTTTCAGCCGGTGATGAAGCTAAGTAGAAAAGAAAAGGATCGGGGGCAGCCTAAAGAGGAAGTATGATACCCCTAGGACACCATACCAGAGATTGATCGACTCAGGGCAGATATCAGAACAAACCAGAAAGCAACTTGAGGCGGTCTACCTCAGCTTAAACCCGGCTCAACTAAAGCGGAGCATCGATGCCAAATTAGACGATCTCTACAGGACATATGAGGAGAAAAGAAAATCTCAACGGGTTGACCCGACAAGGAAAGTGGTCCCTCATACGGTTACATCTTTTATGATACAACAACCTAAAGTTGGGTTACCTACTTAAATGATTTGACACGCGTCGCGTTGACTTCGCGCGTTGACTCTGTCGCGCGTTGACTCATAGTTTTTGCTACCGACCTTAGCTTATCGATAGACCTCTCAATGTAACCATTCCCCAAGGACTGCCAGGACTGATGAATTGGGTCTGGCAACCACTGTCATTAAGCCACTGGCAAACCGCCTTAGCTATAAACTCAGGTCCATTATGATCATGCTGGAAAAGCCCTTGGGAGTGTCAGCAAACCCAACTCCCATTACCCCCAGCTTTAATCTGAAGTTCCCCCTGGCTTCTGTAGCTAAAACATAGCCAACTGAGGTGCATCGTTTCTGGCTACACCGACTGGAATTTCAATTTGTGGTGCTTTATTTATCTTTATTATGCACGGCGGAACAGACGCTGTCAAGCAGTTTTCTGGCTACATTTTGCATCCGTTTTAGCTACGATCCAGCCACGAAAACGTGGCGGAACTTTGGTTTAATCTCGGCTGAAAAACGCAAGTTTCCCAGCGGTCTCAAGTTTTATCACTATCTTTGCACTTTGTATCTGGCAGTAACCCGCTGAGAGGGGCAAAATCGTATCTGGCTGAGGGGAAAGTGCAAACATAGTGTCTTATCTTTCACTCATAGTTACAAATACCTTACCTGCTTCTCTCTCCAATGATGCCCCCTTGCGTAATAAGCTCACCATCCTCTCAACATTTTCTGAAATGATACCTTCTTCTGTGACAATCTCTAAAATCTCCTCATAATATCCTCCAGCAGTTGTCAGAAGGCTGGCGGCTTTTTCTATCTCAGGATCACCTGCAAAATGCCGCTTAAGAAATAGGGCGTTATCTAACCGTGTATAAGAGAATGGCTCCAACACCACCTTCAACTCTTCAATCTTTTCAGGGGTTAGATCAACTCCTTTTCTTTCAATAGATTTAGCAAACCTCCTGATACCAAAGCTTCCCCATGCCATAGGACCAAACTTGAAACCCACTAGCGCTTTGCCGTTTCTCCGCCAGATTGGGCTCAAGCCCTCCACTCTCTCGCCCTCTACAAAGATAATAAGCATATACATCCAGGGAAGTCCGAAAGTAGAACTGAGTGACCTTATTGCCTCAAGAACGGTTTGATCTGCAACCTTTGTACCTATTTCTCCTCCAACAAGTTTGTCCTCCACACCTGTTTCAAAATAATAAAAACCTACCTCGTCATATCCTACAAAAAGCACGCTGTGTGGAAGGAAATCTGCACGATGGTCCAACCAGCCCTCCTCAACAGGGATGGGATAGCCCCTCTCAATCCCTTCTCTTGGTGGAATTGCAGCATCCCACGCAATTCTTACCGGAATATCTTGAGCAAGATAATATCGTATAGTATTAAGCAAAAGCTCTTCATCGTTCGTAATCAAATATTTTCTTTCTAGCCCCAAGACAGGAGCAGCAACTACAAATCCGGGCTCAGGATCAGAGAATGGAAAGAAGAAACCATCCCTAGATAACCCATATATTCCTCCAAAGGTATATCCGATAAGAAAGGCAAAATAATCTCGTGGTTTCTCTATATTATGATGACGGGCGATCATCTGGAGAGTTGTTGATTGGCAATAACCTCTCTCATGTGAAATCCATGGAATTGCCTGGATATGATGTTCGGCGGGAAAATGTCCTGTGAATTGCGCTTCTATCCGTGTAGGCTTATACGCATCATAAAAATACCTTTTCTGGAAAAACCTACCAATATGGGAAGGTAAAGCCAGAAGACCTCCTATGATTTTTCCCAACTTACGCATTTTATTTTGTAGCCTCCTGAGATTAGGTCATTACTCTTTTGCAAGGGAGTTTTATTCTATCAAGACTTACGCAGTTGACTACGTACTCCACTGGCGATTATATTACAGGCAATTATATCAAAACCTGCAGGAAAGCGCCAAGTCTCCGCATTGACCCTTAATCCGTGAGTCAAGTGAAAAACGCAAGTTTCGCGGCGGTCTCCTCTATCTTGCCCGCGGATGGGAGCTTTCGTAGACTCGCCGGACATGCTCACTGGTGAGATGGGTATATATCTGGGTGGAGGAGATGCTGGCATGTCCGAGAAACTCCTGAAGCTCTCGCAGGTTCATCTTCCCGCTATGGAGCAAATGGGTTGCTATGCTGTGGCGGATGATGTGCGGGCTTATCTGATCTTCGATTCCCAGAGCCCGGGCATAGTTCTTCAGGATGAACCAGAAGCCCTGTCGGGTGAGCCGCTGCCCATGGCGGTTCAGAAACAAAGCTTCCTCATGATCGGTCACCATCTGCGGCCGAGCCTCCCGGATATAGGTCATCAGATCCCTGATTGCCTGGTCGTGGATAGGGATTATCCGCTCCTTGGAGCCTTTGCCGAAACAGCGTACGAAACCATCATCAATGTTGACGTGGTTGACGTTCAATGAGACCAGCTCAGTCACCCGCATGCCGGTGGCATAGAGGAGTTCCAACATAGCCTTGTCCCTTTTGGCCTCTGAGGTGGCGTGTTGAGCTGGCTGAGAGAGAAGCCCCTCGATCTGGGAGATTGAAAGCGTCCGGGGCAGGGATTTGGCCAATCTGGAGCTGCCGAGGTTCTCCGCCGGGTCCCTTGCAACGATATTCTCCCGCACCAGAAAGTCGAAGAACGACTTTACTGCGGCTATCTTCCGGGCGACCGTAGCCGGGGCATATTCCCTCTCTCGAAGCCTCAAGATGTATCCCAGGAGCATGTCTCGATCGATCAATGTCCAGTCACCAGCGGCTAAGTCTCTTTCGGCCAGTTGCGCCTCGACGAAAGCCGCAAACTGTGTCAAATCATTACGATAGGCGACGACGGTGTTGGGCGAAAACCCCTTTTCCACGGAGAGGCAGTTCAGGAAACTTTCGATGGTGCTCCTCATAGAGCGGCCTCCTGCCGCAACCAAAATCCTCGCGGTTGGCATAGTTTTTGAAGAGCAATACTATACTACCCCCGCGACGCCTTTTTCTGGCTCCGTAATTTTGCCCCGCTCCAGCCAAAGATACAAGCAAAACCACAGAATGGCATGGATCTGCCTCGATTAATTGCGATCCCCTGATCATCAAACTGGTCCGCTTCCCTGATCCAGAACTCAGCGAAGGGTTCAATCTCTTTACCGCAAACCTCGCACTTGCGCCTCATGGATTCTTAAATTCCCTCCCTTAATTACTACTTCTTGCCAGTTCTCCCCGTCATGGCTGGGGTAAGCCTCCAAGAACCAGCAACACCCTCCCCTTTAAGTTATGTTAGCGTTCACCGTTGTGATCAACATCTTAGCATAATGCTTGTGTTATTGTCAAGTGCTGATTGCTAAACCTCACTGGCGACTTGACAAAGATAGCCAATATCTGTTACAAATGTAACTATACGGGTTCAAAGTTCCAAGGTTCACAATTAGCATGTAGCGCATAGCGTGTAGGGAGTAGGGGAGTAGGGAGGCTACACGCTACCTACTACCCCCTACACCCTACCCGAGGTTAGAGAGCGATGAAAACATATCTATCTCCCAACAGAAGACAGCACATAGTAGCGAAGGCGAAGGCAGCCGCCGCCTTTATGCATAATGTTGTAAAGGAGTTCTTATCCGACAACTGTCTTCATCTGGCGGCAT
>QLUL01000080.1 GCA_018725425.1 Chloroflexota bacterium | reverse complement strand
CGGCCCGCCGGTTAACCTCTACGTTAGGCCTCGGTTTGGCCTCTGCCGTTCCACCGCCGCGCGCTCCGGCGGCGCTACCCGGTTGCTGGCCTGCTGCTTTGCCATCTTGGTGCGGTTTGGGCACTCAGCGCCGGTTGTCAGCCTGCTGCTCCCCGCCCTGCACACCGCGCTTGCTTTCCTGCAAGGCTCCAGCCATAATCTCCGGCAACGCCGCAGCGACCCAAGGCAGCAGCACCCTGCCCTCCAGCGCCTAACCGGCGGTTCAACTCGGACGTGCCTTCGGCCCGCCGGTTAACCTCTACGTTAGGCCTCGCTCTGGCTTCTGCGGCTCCACTCCCTCGGGCTCCGGCAAGGCTTCACGGTTGCTGGCCTGCTGCTTGGCTTATGTGGAACGGCACAGGCGCACAGCGCTTGCTTTCCTGCAAGGCTCCGGCCATAATCTCCGGCAACGCCGCAGCGATCCAAGGCCGCAGCACCCTTCCCCACAGCGCCTAACCTGCGGTTCAACTCGGACGTGCCTTCGGCACGCCGGTTAACCTCTACGTTAGGCCAGAACTCAAGGATCTCCAATGCCAAAGCGACTAGTCCTCTTTAATCACAAAGGCGGAGTGAGCAAGACAACCACCGTGTACAACCTCGGATGGATGCTCGCAGCAAAGCACAAAGTTCTATTGGTTGATGCCGATCCACAGTGCAACCTCACAAGCCTTCTTCTTCGCGATGACTTCGAAAAGTACTACCTTGATGAGGCAACCAGGACTGACAACATAAAGGATGGTGTCAGCCCCGCATTTGGAGGAAAGCCTATTCCTATTTCCGCCATCAACTGTCCGTCAACGGCCCGTGCACCCAATTTGTTCCTGCTGCCTGGGCACGCAAATCTTTCTGAGTATGATGCAGCACTTACTTTCGCTCAGAACTCAAATAATGCGATCACGACTTTACAGAATCTTCCTGGAGCGCTACATGAACTTGTTCGACTCTCGGAAGAAAAATATCAGATTGACTACACGCTGATCGACCTGAATCCAGGCCTAAGTGCGATAAATCAAAATCTATTCCTGAACAGCGACGTATTTGCCATCCCTACAAATCCGGACCCATTTTCGATCATGGCGATCGACACACTAAAATCAATACTTCCTCGCTGGGCAGCTTGGAAAGCTACTGCGATAGACGCGTTTGCTGAGTCTGCTTATCCGTTACGACACGGAATCCCTAAGTTTGGCGGCTCGTTTATTCAACGCTTCAATGTACGAAACGGTAAGGCGGCAAGACCATATCGGGACAACATTGATGAGATCAAGGCTCGAATTTCGAATAACCTACTGCCTGCACTTCGCAAAGCCGGAATGACCTTTGCCGATGCAGCTTACCCACCGGCACTCTTGGAGAGCGGATTCTGCCTAGCAGAAATACCGGACTTTGGCGGCCTTTTACCAAAGGCTAACAGCGCTGGCGTGCCCGTTTTCGACTTGACCGATGACGAGATAGCAGAAACTGGTCCAGTACTTGATGGCATGAGAACAAAGCGAGATCAGCTGAAGGGACAACTTGAAGCAGTTGCAGATGAACTAGCGGTAATGTTGAACAATGCCTGACGCACTAGCCGTATTCCGCGCCAATATGGTGGATGCGGACACCCTGACCGCCCTTTATGACTACCTTTCTGGGAGCATGGGCGAAGCTTTGAGCTTTGACGACCTGCTCCGCTCGAAGTTCGTCTACGTGGTCAGCGCGTTCGACAAACTGATTCACGATGTTGTTCGTCAAGGAATGCTAGAAATCTATACAGGCGCGCGTCAGCCGACGCCTAAATATCTGGCAGAACCTATTCCCATGTATGTCGTACAGCAGCTAATTACGTCGACTACACCGCCACCCGAGGTAATATTCGAGCAAACGATACGATCAAAACTGAAGATTCTGTCATTTCAGGATCCGGACAAGGTGTCCGATGGCCTCGCATACATCTGGGATGAAAGTCAAAAATGGCAGAAGATTGCTACCGCAATTGGAGCCGACCAGAAAGTCACGCGCACCACACTCAAGGTAATCTCTACGAGGAGAAATTCGATTGTTCACGAGGCGGACATTGACCCAGTCAGCGAGACGAAGCGGCAGATCAGTCGCAGCGAGGTAGAAAGTGTGGCGACACTTCTTCGAAAAGTGGGTGAAGCCATTTACGCATTGACGCGATGTGGGCCAACCCATCGCTCAACCGGACCAGCTACGGTGCATGCCTCCGCAGGCCGGTTAGCTTGAACGTAGGCCTCAGTTGGGTGTCGGCGCTCCACCGCCTTGGGCTTCGGTGACGCTACTCGGCTTCCGCACTCCACGCCCTCGCGCTTCGGCAGTGCCCTGTTGCTGGCCTGCTGCTTGGCCTTCGTGGAGCGGAACAGGCGCATCAAGCTTGCTTTCCTGCACAGCCCCGGCCATAATCCCCGGCATGGCCGAGGCAGCACGCCAACTCGCGCTACACTTTCGCTTCACCGAGGAGGTCACACATGAATTTCACGCTTGAATGCGAGCAAGAAGCCGACGGCCGATGGCTAGCCGAGGTGCTGGAGTTGCCGGGCGCACTAGCGTACGCAGACACGCAAGACGAAGCAATGGCTAAAGCTGAAGTGCTAGCCCTTCGTGCGCTGGCCGAACAGCTGGAACATGGGGAAATCCGACCGATCGCCATCAACATTTCGCTTCCCGCCGCTGCATGAGTCAATGGCCATCGGCCAAGGCAAGGCGTGTCCTCACGGCCCTGCTGAAACTCGGCTGGAGAACGAAGCGGCAAACTGGCTCGCACAGGACCCTGTCACGTGAAGGCTGGGGCGACTTTGTGTTCGCCTTCCACGATGGTGAAGAACTTGGGCCTCGTATGCTTGCGCGAATCGCCAAGCATACCGGTCTTGAGCCGAAAGACCTGTAGTCCCTTGCGCTCCGGCAGCGCCGCAGCGTTCCAAGGCCGCATCTCCCTTCTCCACAGCGCCTAACCGGCGGTTCAACTCGGACGTGCCTTCGGCACGCCGGTTAACCTCTACGTTAGGCCTCGGTTTGGCCTCTGCCGTTCCACCTCCTCGGTCTCCGGCTGCGCTGCTTGGTTGCTGGCCTGCTGCTTGGCCATCTGGTGCGGTTCTGGCACTCAGCGCCGGTTGCTGGCCTGCTGCCCCCCGGTCTGTCCACCACCCGGCACACCGCGCTTGCCGTCCTGCAAAGCCCCTGCCATAATCTCCGGCAGCGCCGCAGCGTTCCAAGGCCGCAGCACCCTTCCCCACAGCGCCTAACCTGCGGTTCAACTCGGACGTGCCTTCGGCCCGCCGGTTAACCTCTACGTTAGGCGTGAAAATCCACACATGAAACTCAGTCGCTCGACCCTTGAAACCCGCGCTTTTGTGCTGAACTGGGCATCACTCGAACAACTCCATTCCTCTGTCTCAGCACGCATGCCGAAGGTTTCCGTCTCTGCGAAGTGCTCCGACAAATTGACCCGTGATTTCGCATCCTTGCAGGAACTCAAGGATTTCGGCAATCCCAGTCGCGCAACGATTCTAGAATTAAATATTACAGGCCGAGATTCGGAAAGTGATCAGCGATTTTCGCTCTCTCTTAGCAACGAACGCAGATTCAATGTACGAATATCATTAGATGCAAACGAGGAAAATGCCATCCCTCTCAGTGATCTTGCCACCGACTGTGTGGATTCTCTGCGACCGTGGTACTCATGGGTTGCACGCGCCGATTGGTACTGGTTGGTCCTTGTTGGCTGGCTTGGAACACAGTTGGCCGTTATTATAATTGCGCTAGCTTTGGCCGGCGACAAGGTGATTACGTTTTCCGCTAGTGGGCCAACAACTGCTGAAGACGTTCTGAGTTTCATCGCGATCGGCTTTGCGCCTCTCGCTGCCGGATTTGTACTGAACTATGTTAGAGACAGATATTTCCCAATAGGCACATTTGCGATCGGCCAAGGTGAACTTCGGCATACGTCCTCCGAGGTTACCCGCACAGTATTAATTGCTGGGTTTGCGGTTTCTATCGTCACAAGCCTTGCACTATCGTGGTTTTCATGATGAAATGCATTCCTCATATCACGAATGACGCCAAACCCTTCGTTGCACCGGAGAACTCCGGCATGCGGCTGTATAGCTGTCGCATCCCGGACAAACATATGGCATTTCGGCGCTTCACGCCCTCACGATCCGGCTGCGCCACCAAGCTGCTGTCCTACTGCTCGGCCTTCGTGAGACGAAACAGGTGCATCGCGCTTGCTTTCCTCCACCGCCCCAGCCATAATCTCCGGCAGCGCCGCAGCAATCCAAGGCCCAGTCACCCTTCACTCCAGCGCCTAACCTGCGGTTCAACCCGGACGTGCCTTCGGCCCGCCGGTTAACCTCAACGTTAGGCCTCGGTTTTACTTCCACGTACCACACCCTCGCACTCCGGCGACGCTGCTCTGCTGCTTGCCCATCTGGGTTCGGTTCGGGCACTCAGCGCCGGTTGCTGGCCTGCTGCTCGGCCTTCGAGGAACGGAACAGGCACATCGAGCTTGCTTTCCTGCAAGGCCCCAGCCATAATCTCCGGCAACGCCGCAGCGTCCCAAGGCCGCAGCACCCTGTCCCACAGCGCCTAACCTGCGGTTCAACTCGGACGTGCCTTCGGCCCGCCGGTTAACCTCTACGTTAGGCCTCACTCTGGCTCCTGCTGTTCCACCTCCGCGTGCTCCGGCGACGCTACCCGGTTGCTGGCCTGCTGCTTGGCCTTCGTGGTACGGAACACGCACCTCGGGCTTGCTTTCCTGCGCTACCTCTGCAAAAATCCTTGTCAGCGCCACAGCGTTCCAAGGTCACTCCACCCTTCACTCCAGCGCACGCATGCAAAGTCGCCAGCTTCTAATCGCCTTAACCTCGATTGCCCTCTTGTCAGCGGCTGCGCTTTGGTACTTTCTCAGCAGCGGGAGCTTTGAGGAGTGCATGGCCAAAGAGATGAAGGACCGTCACTTCTCTCAGACCTCCATAGTGGAGGCCAGTTGCCGAAAGCAGTTTCCAGCCCATCCCAAGTTCCTGAATCCTTCGGCTGTTGGAACGCTGTCATGTCGCTACCCCACCAACCCTGGCGGGCTTTCTGTCGCAGTTGGTGTGTCCACCATTGAGTTCGTGGGTCTGACCTTTGAAGTGCAGCAGAGAACGCGAGAACTCGTTCGCGCAGTTAGGCAGGAAGGCTCGCCCGATCAACCAATCCCCAAGGGAACAACCCTCACGATCCATTTCGAACGGGGTGAGGCACTGCTGTCGTTCCCAGGCGAGAAGCCAAGCTCTATGAACTTGGACTGCGCGCCCTGATGCCTTCCTGCCGCGTGACCTCTCAAGAAACACCCTTAAGCGGCGCATAGATAATAACCTTTGGTTATGAAGAAAAGTTGTTTCTTCGGAACTATTTGCGGCGCGGACGGGCCGGATTACTCCGATAACCCATCGCTCAAGCTGACCCGCTACGGCAGGGCTGACAGGTTCCTAGCCTGCTGCTCGACCTTCGTGAAACGAGACTGGCACATCGAGCTTGCTTTCCTGCAAGGCCCCAGCCATAATCTCCGGCAGCGCCGCAGCGCTCCAAGGTTGCAGCACTTTTCTCCACAGCGCCTAACCGGCGGTTCAACTCGGACGTGCCTTCGGCACGCCGGTTAACCTCTACGT
>QLUL01000008.1 GCA_018725425.1 Chloroflexota bacterium | reverse complement strand
CTCAACTCGGGATCAATCGAGGAAGCTGACGTCAGTGTCTGCCCCGATGTATCATCCAGAAGCTGGGCATAGACATACTTCAGGCTGCGGAAAACGCAAAGACGAGGCCTGATAGCCGTACCCCGGACCTTCCTTCGAGTCCGCAGATGCCGCTTCCTTCGGTTAGCTCTGGTGTCTATCGCACTTGTCATAATATTGTTGGGTCGAGGTTCATATCTCGACAAAAACGTCGCTTTGGAAAATCGACCTACTGACTGATGGCTGAATGCCTATTCTCTCGCCTTCCCTGATTTGCCTGCCTTGAGACGCACTCGCTCGCCGGAATAACGTATGCCCTTACCTTTGTAATGGTCGGGTGATCTCAGCGCTCTAATCTGCGCTGATGCCTTACCCACCAGCTCCTTATCGATCCCTGAGACTATCACTTTATTGGTTCCTTCGACACTAAATGATATACCTGCTGGAGCCGAGATCTCGACAGGACGGGAATAACCCAGTTGGAAGATCAGTTTCTCTCCCGAAATCTGGACTCGGTATCCCACTCCCATGACCTCCAGACCCTTTTGAAATCCCTCGCTTACCCCTTGAACCATGTTGGCGATAAGCGTCCTGGTGAGGCCGTGAAGGGAGCGGTGGATCTTATTGTCTGTAGGCCTTGATACTGTGAGAACCCCATTACTAAGTTCAATCAACATATCGGGGGGTATGGAACGGCTGAGCGTTCCCCGGGGTCCTCTGGCGAAAATCTCGCCTCTCTTAAAGTTCACCTCAACCCCTTCAGGTACTGGTATCGGCTTTCTACCTACTCTCGACATCGTCTCTTACCATACATAGCATAGAATCTCCCCGCCAATGCCTTTCCTCCATGCCTCTTTTCCCACCATTATCCCCTGGGGAGTAGAGAGAATGGCGATCCCTAATCCGCCATATACTCGCGGGATTTCCCCTTTTCCTGCATACACCCTCATACCGGGTTTACTTACACGCTTAAGGCCTTTCAGTATCGGCTTCTTTTCCGCAGTATACTTAAGGTGTATCTTTATGACCCGCTGTGGTGTATTGCTCATCAATATCTCGTAATTTTTGATGAATCCCTGATCCTTGATCACCTCGGCGATGGCGATCTTGATCTTAGAGGAAGGAACCAGGGTGAAATCAGCGCCAACCATATTGGCGTTCCTTACTCTGGTTAACATATCGGCTATAACATCAGTTGTACTCATGGTTGCTCTCCTGGATTACCAACTGGACTTCCTCACCCCGGGGAGGAGTCCCTCGTTGGCCAGCTTTCGGAAGCAAATGCGGCAGAGCTCAAAATAGCGCAGGTAGGCCCGGGGTCGGCCACAGAGGCGGCAGCGATTCCTATGCCTCACCGCATATTTGGGGGTTTTCTGTGATTTTACTATTTGAGAAGTCTTCGCCACATTATCTCCGTATTCGAGGTCGTTCCTGACCTCGAAGATGGTACTCTGGGTCAGAGACGACCCAGAGTACTTGTTTATCTAGCAAAGGGCATGCCCATGAGCTCCAGAAGACGCCTCCCTTCCTCATCGGTGCGTGCCGTAGTCACGATAGAAACCTGTAAACCTCGAATCTTATCTATTTTAGCATAGTTTATCTCGGGGAAGATAATCTGCTCCTTTATTCCTAAAGAGTAGTTACCTCGGCCGTCGAAGGAATCTTGGGAGACGCCATGAAAGTCCCTTATACGAGGGAGGACTGCATTAACCAACCGATCCAGGAAATCGTACATCCTCCTATTCCTTAGGGTCACGGACAGTCCGATAGCCATGCCCTGGCGCAGCTTGAAGCCAGCTATCGACTTCCTGGCGCGGGTAGTCACCGGGCGTTGTCCCGAGATTGTCGCCAGGTCGTTAGAGGCTGCTTCCAGAGCTTTAGGGTTCTGGATAGCTTCGCCCAGACCTATGTTGAGCACGATCTTCTCCAGACGTGGCACTCTCATTATGCTTCGGTATCCCTGCTCCTTCATCATCTGAGGGGCTATTTCCTGGAGGTACCTCTGCCTAAGTCGTGGCATCTGAGCCATTAATCGATCACCTCATGGCATTTCTTGCAAAATCTGACCTTGCTCCTGTCTTCCAGGAGACGAAACCCAACCCGGCTAGGCTGGTTACACTTCTTGCAGATCAACTTCACATCGGAGATGTGCAGCGTCGCTTCTCGCTCGATGATTCCGGCTTGTCTCATGGTACGCCCGGGTTTCGTATGGCGCTTGATCATGTTGACCCCTTCGACTATCAGACGATCGGCGTCCGGGGTAGAGATCAGAACCTTCCCTTTCTTTCCCCGATCCCTTCCCAAGATTACCACCACCTCGTCATTCTTTCGTATTTTTCTCATCTTCGTAGGACGGGCATCTTGCCCGTCACAGTACCTCGGGGGCCAGCGAGACAATCTTCATGAAATTCTTCTCCCGAAGCTCTCGCGCTACGGGACCAAATATGCGGCTACCTTTGGGATTTCCTCTTTCGTCTAAGATAACCGCGGCATTCTCGTCGAACCGGATATGCGAGCCATCGCGACGGCCATATGTCTTCACCACGCGGACCACCACCGCTCGCACTACCTCCCCTTTCTTGACTGCAGAACCGGGTACGGTCTCCTTAACTGAGGCCACGATCAAATCCCCCACCGTCGCATATCTTCTCTTCGTACCTCCGGGGATGTTGAAACACATGATTTCCCGCGCGCCGGTGTTGTCCGCAACTTTAAGTCTGGTGTATATCTGAATCATGATTCCTCATTTCGTAGGCGGATAGGCTGAAGACTGTTAGGCTATTAGCCTCCTTCAGCCTTTTTAGCCAGGACCTCGGCCACTCTCCAACGCTTTTCCCGGGATAGGGGTCGCGTTTCGATGATTTTTACCCTATCACCGACATTGCAGGCGTTAGTCTCGTCATGGGCCTTGAATTTCTTGCTCTCCTCAATGTACTTCTTATAGTGGGGGTGTTGATGGCGTCTGGTAACCATCACCACGACGGTCTTATCCATCTTATTGCTCACCACGTTGCCCACAAGGGTTCGTCTGTTCCCCATAACATCTAACTCCCCGATAGCTCCGTTTCCCGGATCACCGTCTTGAGTCTGGCGATATCCTTCTTCACCTTATTGATCTCACGATAGTTTGTCAATTGCCTGGTAGCTGCCCTGAATCGCAGATTAAAAAGCTCCCGGTGGGAGCTCTCAAGCTCTCGCGTCAACTCTTGGTAACTCAGTTTCCGAATCTCGCTTATTCGCACTCTTTTATTCAGCCACAGAGCACACAGAGAGATTCTTTTGATTCATTTTCTCTGTGACCTCTGTGGCTATCCTTTGTTCTTTTGTAATCATCCGGGTAGAAATAGGAAGTTTATGTGAGGCTAGGCGCAGTGCCTCCCGTGCCATGTCCTCGCGAATGCCGGCGATCTCAAATAGCACTCTGCCCGGTTTCACCACTGCCACCCAGTGATCCACCGGCCCCTTACCCTTGCCCATTCTAGTCTCTGGCGGCCGGGCGCTGACCGGTTTGTCCGGGAAGATACGAATCCAAACCTGACCTCCGCGCTTGATATGGTGCACGATGGCCCGCCTGGCGGCCTCGATCTGGCGACTGGTGATCCAGGCTGGCTCGAGAGCCTGCAATCCGAACTCGCCGAAGTCCACCATGTTGCCCGAGTATGCCTTGCCCCTGCGACGGCCACGCTGGCTCTTACGAAATTTTACTCTCTTTGGCTGCAACATTTTTCTAGATGGGCTGAAGTAATCTAACAGTCTTCAGCCTTCAGTCTAACTGCCTTCTTGGGCGGGTTCCAATACTCCTACCTCGGCTACGCGGCGGGACTCGGGGATAAAATTGCCTTTATAAATCCAGACCTTCACCCCAATCTTGCCCGTATTAGTGAGCGCCTCTGCAAGACCGTAGTCAATGTTGGCGCACAGGGTGTGAAGCGGAACGCTGCCCTGGTGCTCCGTTACGCGTCGAGCGATCTCATGCCCCCCAAGCCTCCCGCCGATCCTGACTTTTATTCCCCTGGCCCCAGCCTCCATAGTTTGGGAGATAGCCCGCTTTACCGCCCGGCGATAAGAGATTCTTCTCTCAAGTTGGTCGGCGATATTTCTGGCTACCAGGTAAGCATCGAGGTCTGGCTCTCGAATCTCTTGAATATTCAGATGAACCTTCTTCATCGTCAGTTTCTGCAGTATCCCCCTCATCTCGTCAACCCTCTGCCCACCACGTCCGATGACTATCCCTGGCCTGGAGGTATTGATGATGACGGTGATTTCACCGGTGCCGCGCTCGATCTCCACTCGGGAGATGCCGGCCCTTTGATATTGAGATTCAATAGTACTGCGAATGGTCAGATCCTGGTGCAATAGGTCAGCATAGTTCCCTTCGTCGTGCCACCTGGATAGCCAGGTCTTATAGGAACCGAGTCGGAATCCCACAGGATGAACCTTCTGCCCCATCTATCTCTCCTCAACCACGATGGTAATATGGCTGAGGCGTTTGAGAATCGGGTTTACCCTTCCGCGGGCCTTAAAACGGATTCTCTTCATCCTCAACCCTTCGTCGACAAACGCTCTTACGATTCTAATCTCTGACGGCAACATCTTGAAGTTGTTCTCTGCATTGGCAGCGGCCGATTTCACCACCCGCGCCACGATGCGAGCCGTCGGGCTAGGCATGAATCTCAGAATAGCCAGAGCCTCATCGGGCATCTTTCCCCGCACCGAATTGACAATACGCCGCGCTTTCTGTGGCGAAACCCGCACTCCCTTTGCTGTTGCTCTTACTTCCATAGCTATGGGTTAGGGGTTATCCCCTATCCCTTATCCCTTGCTCTATTTTCCCTTGCCCCCACGAGACATTCGCTCTGCCTTGGAGCTGTGTCCGCGATAAGTCCGTGTGGGGACGAATTCTCCGAGTTTGTGCCCTACCATATTTTCGGTGATAAAAATAGGAACGTGTCTCCTGCCGTCATGAACGGCCATAGTAATCCCAACCATTTGGGGTATGACCATTGAACTCCGAGCCCAGGTCTTGATCACCGCTTTCTGCCCGCTCTCTCTGAGGGCATTCACCTTCTTCATCAACTTGACATCGACGAATGGGCCTTTTTTCGTGGATCTTCCCAAGTTAACTTCCTCCGTATTAGCTCTGATCTGGAGTCTAGACTCTCGACTTCTTAACGATCATATTGTCGCTACGTTTGTTCTTTCTGGTCTTGACACCGCGGGCGGGCTTACCCCAGGGGGTCTTGGGGCCAGGGAGACCTACCCCTACTCTTCCCTCACCACCACCATGGGGGTGGTCACGTGGTGACATGGCCGAACCCCGCACGGTCGGGCGCCAACCCATGAGTCGCTTCCTGCCCGCTTTGCCCAGGCTGATGCTATCATGGTCAACGCTTCCCACTTGCCCAACGGTTGCCATGCACTCCACTCGAATACGATGAATCTCCTTCGAAGGGAGTCGTACCAGGGCATAGTCATTCTCCTTTGCCATGAGCTGTGCTGATGTTCCCGCGCTTCGCACCAGTTGTCCCCCCCGGCCCGGTTGAAGTTCAATATTATGGATCGGGGTGCCTGCGGGAATGAGTCGGAGCGGCAAGGCATTTCCCACCATGATCTCCGCATTTCTGCCTGACATAATCTCCGCTCCGACCTTGAGCTTCAGTGGAGCGAGGATATATCGCTTTTCGCCATCAACATAGTGGATAAGGGCGATGTGCGCCGAGCGGTTGGGATCATACTCTATGGCAGCCACTTTGCCGGGAATGTCAAATTTATCTCGCTTGAAATCAATAATGCGGTAGTTTCTCTTCGCACCCCCACCGCGGTGCCGTACCGTTATCCGCCCCTGGTTATTGCGGCCGCCTTTCTTGCGCATGGGCACCACGAGCGATTTCTCTGGCTTCTTTCTAGTCAGCTCACTGAAGCTTTGGCCAGTCATGTCCCTTCTGCCTGGCGATGTTGGCTTATATATCTTGACTCCCATGTTTATCCGAGGTTATAGGTTATAGGTCATAGGTTATAGGGGTACCGCGTAACACCCCATTACCCATTGCCCATTACCCAAATATCTCGATCTTATCTCCCTCCATAAGGGTGACAATGGCCTTCTTCCAGGATGGACGGTGTCCTTTAAGCCTCCCGTAGCCCCTGGGCTTGCTGTGAACCATGACCGTGTTTACCGAGACAACCGTGACCTTGAAGGCTTTCTCCACTGCGGCTTTGACCTGATCCTTATTAGCACTTTTCATAACCTCAAAAACGTACTTGTTCCGGGTCATCAGGTCGGTGTTCTTCTCGGTGATCACCGGTCGGCGGAGCACTTCGTAGATATGCATCTCGATTCACCTCCCCAAAGTCCTTCCACCACACGCACGGCATCGGCGGTGATTATTAGACCGCCATACGTTAGCAGGTCAAGCACGTTTAGTAGTCGAGCTTGAATTATCTTGGCTCCCTTGACATTGCTCGCCGACCTGACCACGCTGGCATTCGGTGAGGATAAAGCGATGAGCGCCGAGCGGTCAATCCCTAATGTTTGCAACATGCTGATCATGTCCCTGGTTTTGGGTTCGCTCATCTCCAGTTTATCTATCACCTTCAGTTCCCCGTCCGATACCTTTGCTGAGAGCAGGCACCTTATCGCCAGGCGACGCATCTTCTTGGGCATTTGTTGCCGGTAACTCCGGGGGTGGGGTCCAAATGTTATGCCTCCATGACGACGCAGTGGCGACCTTAAGTCCCCCGCTCGCGCCCGGCCAGTATGCTTCTGGCGATACAGCTTGCGACCACTTCCGGACACGTTGCTGCGCGTCTTAGTGCTGGCAGTGCCCACGCGTGCGTTAGCTTGCTGTCTCACCAGTGCCTGGTGAACGATGGCCTCATTCATGGGCACGGCAAAGACCCTCTCATCTAGATCAAGCTGTCCTACTACTGCCCCTTGAGTATTATACACTGAAACTTGCATTATGTCACCCCACGCCTAAGACAAGATAATTGGCCGCTTTGGTCATGTTGATCTGCCTCTCGTTGATTTCTTGATAATCAACAAACCATTTCTGGCCCCGGGCACTGCCCCTCGAACGAGAAGCAGATTTCGGTCGGGGTCGGCCATTATCACCTTAAGGTTTCTGACTGTGACCCAGGCATTGCCCATATGTCCGGCCATGCGCTGTCCTTTCCATACCTTACCGGGATCGGTACCACTCCCGACGGATCCAGGGGCACGGTGTCGATCGGACTGTCCGTGCGTTTTCGGCCCGCCGCTGAAATGATGTCGTTTTACTACCCCGGCAAATCCCCTTCCCTTCGAAGTGCCGATTACATCAACGATGTCGCCGGACTGGAATATATCGGCATTTACCTTCTGTCCAGGCGCGATTGCGGAGATATCCTCGAATCTGAATTCACGCAGGTGCCGGAATGCCCCCAACTTTTTGAGATGTCCCATCTCAGGTCTGTTCAATCGCCTGGACTCTCCAAATCCAAGCTGGACGGCATTATATCCGTCGGTATCCATGCTCTTGACCTGCGTCACCATACAGGGACCCGCTTCGATGGCCGTAACCGGCACCACGGTGCCGTCCTCGGCAAAGATTTGGGTCATGCCTATCTTTTTACCTAAAATTCCAGAGAACATATTAATCCTGGGTAATAGGTGATAGGTCATAGGTTATAGGGGTACCCCGTAGCCCCCATTACCCATTACCCACTACCCATTAGACCTTTATCTCGATGCTCACGCCGGCGGGCAGATTGAGGCGGGTGAGGGAATCGACCGTCTTCGATGTCGGATCGAGTATATCTATCAATCGCTTATGAGTGCGGATCTCGAACTCCTCCCGAGAGTCCTTATCAATCACCGGCGAGCGGATAACGCAGAACTTCTTGATATGGGTGGGTAGAGGCACAGGCCCCACCACCGCAGCCCCGGTGCTTTCCGCCGCCTCAACTATATGAGCCGCCGATTGATCCAGTGCCCGATAATCGTAAGACCTTAGTTTGATCCTGATTTTTTGTTTTGGCATCTTTTTTCAATCCACGTCCCCGCGTGGGGGCGACCTTATCCGCTATTTCCAGACCGGTATTTTCCGATAATGCTATCAGCCAGTTCCTTAGAAACCGCCTGGTAGCGATCAAACCCCATGAAAAAACTCGCCCGGCCCTGACTTATCGACCTCAAGTCAGTGGCATAACCAAAGCTCTCCGCCAATGGAAGAAAACACTGGATTACGGTGAGCGCCTCACGTGGCTCAATCCCATCGATGTTTCCCCTCCTCGCATTGAGGCCGCCGATCACATCGCCGAGGAATTCCTGGGGTGTGACTACCTCTAGTTTCATGATGGGCTCAAGGATGACCGGTGCGGCCTTCCGCACACATTCCCTCGCTGCTATGGCACCGGCCATCTTGAAGGCTGGCTCGGAGGAGTCCACCTCATGATAGCTGCCGTCCACAATGGTCGCCCGGACGTCAACCACCGGATAGCCGGCGATAACCCCTTCGGCGAAGGTTTGCTTGATCCCAGTCTGCACCGCCGGGATATATTCGCGGGGTACAACCCCGCCCTGGATGCGATTGACAAATTCGAATCCCGTGCCGGGCTGCAGGGGCTCGATCTCGAGCCACACGTGCCCGTATTGACCCCTCCCGCCGGTCTGGCGAACGAAGCGACCCTCAGCCCTGGCAGGGATAGTTATGGTTTCCTTGTAAGCCACACGGGGTCTGCTTACCTTTGCTTTCACCCTGAACTCGCGCAATAAGCGAACTACGATAACCTCTAACTGAAGTTCTCCCATGCCGGAGATGAGTGTTTGTCCGGTTTCCTGATTATACTGCACCTTGAATGTCGGGTCTTCTTCAGCGAGCTTTGTAAGGGCATCCACTATCCGGTCCTGATCACCTCTGGACATGGGCTCGATGGCAACCGAGATTACCGGCTCAGGGAAGGTAATTGATTCCAAAATGATCGGATGTTCGGCGTCGCAAATCGTATCACCGGTGGAGGTATTCCTCAACCCGACAGCGGCCGCGATGCTGCCGCTGTCAATTTCTGGGATTTCCACCCGATTGTTGGCGTGCATCTGGTACAGACGCCCGATCCGTTCCTTTTTTCCCGTAACAGCGTTATAAACTACCGCCCCGGACTTGATCCTCCCGGAATATACCCTGAGATATACCAGGCGGCCGATGAACGGGTCGGTGACTATCTTGAAGGCTAAAGCAGAGAATGGGGCGTCATCATCGGGGTAACGCAACTCTTCTATGACCCCTGACCCCTGACCCCTGACCCCTGACCCCCGAATTGGGGGCATATCCAGGGGGGAAGGCAAATAATCTACAATGGCGTTGAGGACTGGCTGAATGCCGATGTTCCTCAGGGCACTGCCGCACAGGACCGGAACAATCCTGGCAGAGATGGTGGCCCGGCGCAGGCCCGCTTTGATAGCCGCAACGTCGATCTTCTCATCGGCGACATAGGCAAGCATGATCTCATCGTCGGCCTCAGCCAGATTCTCGATCAGTGCCCGCCGATACCGGGCTGCGTTATCCCGGTATTCATCGGGAATGGGGATCTCTGTTAGCTCCGAATTCAATTCCCCCGAGAACTTATAAGCCTTTTCCTCAATGATATCGATGACCCCGGTTAATGAAGATTCTTCCCCAAGTGGTAATTGAGTAAGCCCAACGTTAGCATTCAACCGCTTTTTCATCATGTCAACGGTGCGCCAGAGGTCGGCACCCATTCGGTCCATCTTATTCACGAAGCAAATTCTTGGAACCCTGTACTTGTTTGCCTGACGCCACACCATCTCCGATTGAGATTCAACGCCGGCTACGCCATCGAAGATCATCACCCCACCGTCGAGGACACGGAGGCTTCGCTCCACCTCGGCGGTGAAGTCCACATGGCCGGGGGTGTCGATAATGTTGATCCGATGGTCTTGCCAGTCGCAACTGGTTGCCGCAGCAGTAATGGTAATCCCTCGCTCTCGTTCCTGATCCATCCAATCCATCTCTGCGGTCCCATCATCCACCCGGCCGATCTTGTAGGTTCGCCCGCTGTGATGAAGGATCATCTCAGTTATGGTGGTCTTCCCCGCATCGATATGAGCGATGATCCCGATATCACGAATGCGTTCCAGGGGGATTGTGCGTGACATCATTCCTTCCTCAGTGTTTCGAGTTCTGAGTTCTGAGGCCACCCACCTCCCCCCTCTCCCCTCCTCGATACTCAATACTCGTTACCATCGATAGTGAGCAAAAGCCCGGTTCGCCTCCGCCATCTTGTGGGTATCTATACGCTTCTTAACAGTGATGCCCTCACTGCGAGAGGCATCCATTATCTCCGCTGCCAGCCTCTCTGCCATTGGCTTGCCTTTATGTGCCCTGGCGGTGGTCACCAGCCAGCGCATCGCGAGAAACAGACCTCGCTCCGGAGGTACCTCAACCGGAACCTGATAGGTGGCTCCCCCGATGCGGCGCGGCTTAACTGCCAGGAGCGGTGTGGTATTCTTGATCGCCTCCTCGAAGACCTCCAGAGGATCCCTCTCGACTCGCTCCTTTATTATGTCCAGTGCTGTGTAGACAATCCGCTCGGCCTTGCTCTTCTTGCCATCGATCATGATCCGATTGACAAGCCGGGTTATCTTCTCGCTGTGATATCTCACATCCGGCGGTGCTATTCTCTTGACTACTTTACCTCGTCTTGGCATTTTTCTGTACCCTATCCGAAAACTTAATTTCAACCGCTTCTATCATAAAGACGGTTCATGGTTCACGGTTGGGACTTGTAACTGTTGAACCGTTGAACCTTGAACCGTTGGACCTAGCTTCGAGCCTTAGGTTTTTTTGCCCCGTACTTGCTCCGGCTACTCTTCCGATCAACCACGCCTTCGGTATCCAGGGTGCCACGAACAATATGGTAGCGGACACCGGGTAAGTCCTTCACCCGTCCCCCGCGAATCAGCACTACCGAGTGTTCCTGCAGGTTATGTCCTTCACCGGGGATGTAGGCCGTCACCTCTATACCATTGGTCAGTCGAACCCGCGCTACCTTGCGCAGTGCCGAATTGGGCTTCTTGGGCGTTACCGTTTTAACCTGAACGCACACCCCGCGCTTTTGTGGGGATCCCTTACCCCGCGTCACCCTGCCCTTCAGGGAGCTATAGGAAACCCGCAAAGCTGGTACCTTTGACTTCTTTTTTATTTCCCGGCGCCCCTTACGCACCAACTGACTTACGGTCGGCAAAGCCTTTTCCTCCTTCTCGCACCACTAATGGGCAACAACTTTCTATTAAAGCATTTCTAGCCGGCATTGTCAAGTGTCGTGGTCATTGTTCTTACCCAATAACTATTTTAGGCTGTCGGGTTCACGATTGTCTGCTTTGCGCTCTCCATATTTCAATCTTCATCGCTCTCTAACCTTGAACCGTGAACCTTGGAACTTTGAGTCTTAGTAGTTACCCTCAATGATATTAGCAGAAAACGTTGGATTTGTCCAGCCTGCTTTGTAGAGCGGCAGGGCAATCTGGTACAATAGTCTTCGAGGTGGGACAATGTCGATCAAAGTTCTCTGCCCCGATGTCATCTCCAAGATTGCTGCCGGTGAGATAGTCGAAAGGCCGGCCTCAGTGGTGAAGGAACTAGTGGAAAACTCACTGGATGCCGGGGCCACCCAGATCACCGTGGAGGCCAGCGGGGGTGGGATAGATATCATCCGCGTAACCGATAATGGGGTGGGCATTCCTGCTGATGAAGTGGAGCTTGCCTTCGAGAGGCACGCCACCGGAAAGATCACCTCGGAGATTGACCTTGAGGCCGTCTCGACCCTCGGCTTCCGTGGGGAGGCTCTGCCCTCGATTGCCGCCGTCGCCGAGGTGTCGATGGTCACCCGATATCGGGATGATGTCGTCGGTACGGCTATCAAGCTGAAGAATGGAGCTATCACCAGCAAGGGTAAGCAAGGGTGTCCCCGGGGAACCACTGTCACCATTCGAGACCTGTTCCGCAATGTCCCGGCTCGCCTCAAGTTTCTGAAATCACCCTCTACCGAGAATGGCCATATCAGCCATCTGGTGACCCAGTTCAGCTTGGCTTTCCCGGAAGTGAAATTCAATCTCATCATCAATGGTCGAACCAGTTTTCGTTCGCCAGGCAACGGCAGCCTGAGAGACGTACTTGTCGAGGTTTATGGTCTGGAGACAGCGCAAGCGATGTTGGAACTGGGGGCAAATGAGGGTGTCGAGGGGGCAGTCCTTTGCATTCATGGCTTTGTCAGCCCCTCTTCCCTCTTCCGCTCTAATCGTAACTACCTCAGCTTCTTCGTCAATCGCCGCTGTGTGCAGAGTCGGATGTTGACTTATGCTGTTCAAGAAGCCTATCAAGGGATGTTGATGACCGGCAGACACCCGATAGTGGTGATCAACATCTCCTTACCTCCGCAGGAGATAGACGTCAATGTACATCCCACCAAGAATGAGATTAAGTTTCTCCATGAGCGCCATGTCTTCGTTGCGGTGCAGAAGGCGGTCAGAAATGCCCTGGTTGGTTCTGCGCCGCTGCCCAGCATGAGGATATCACCCCTTCCACCAAGTGCTTTCACATCACCACTCTTCGCCACGCCACCTGGCGACAAGTCGACCTCTCTGGTCACCGAGGAGCGTGAGGGCCCGGAGCCCCGCTCGCAATTGCCGATTCTGCGGGTTGTAGGTCAGCTCCAGAACGCCTACATCGTTGCCGAGGGTCCTGACGGCATGTACCTCATCGAGCAGCATGCAGCACATGAGAGGGTCATTTTTGAGAGGGCGCGAGAGCAACAGCTAAGTCGAGCGATAGAGGTTCAAGGATTGCTCGAGCCAATGGCGATCGATCTCACGGCGCAGCAGCAGGAACTTCTGGAATCCCAGCAGGAGGTTCTCTATGGAAGCGGCTTCTATCTGGAGCAATTTGGGGAACGAACATATCTACTGCGTTCGGTGCCTGCTGTGCTCAGGAAGCAGGATATAACCAGGGTGCTTGCGGAGATACTCGATTCGCTGGGAGGGCTGCAAAAAGGCGAGTGGCAGGAAAGCATTGCTGTTTCCTTAGCCTGCCACGGTGCGATTCCAACAGGGCAGTCTCTAAGCCTTCAGGAGATGGAGGAGCTGGTGCATCAACTAGAACAGACGCAGTCCCCCCGCACCTGTCCGCACGGTAGGCCAACCATGATTCATCTGAGTGCTTCCCAGTTAGACCGGGAATTTGGGAGGCGTTGAAGTTCGGGAATAGAACAAGACAGGTTAGTCCCTTAAATCTAAAGTCTTGCGTAAAATGGAAAATCCTAAATCCTAATTTCTAAGCACTAAACAAATCCAAATAGCAAAATTCCAAATATGAGGCAGTTTTGAACATTTGAACATTGGGATTTGGGATTTGTTTAGTATTTCGTGCTTCGGATTTCGAATTTAAACGACAATATGCCTTGTTGGTTCCGGCTTGTCTGGGTTGGGGTAAATAAAGCCTCACAGATGTTTAGCTTGAACCATATAACGAATTAGTATATAAATAAAGATAGGATGACCCTGAAGGGAGGAACTATGGACATCACCAAATATGAAGTTCCGGCAGATAGATTATACTGGCACTGCGACCCGTCTATTTTTGACTTCAACACCACTAAAGATTTGGCGCCGTTGGGGGAGTTTATCGGGCAAGACCGAGCTATACGGGCAATTGAGTTTGGACTGTCCATGAACCGTGATGGCTATAACATCTACGTCGCCGGGCTAACCGGAACCGGCAAGACTTCAGTGGTGAAGAGTTATATTAAAAAGCTGGCGGAGAAGAGAAAGACAGAGCTACAGTATCACCCCGAAGATTGGTGTTATCTCTACAACTATGCCGACCCCGACCACCCGCAAGTCCTGAACCTGCCTCACGGAATGGGTAAAGTGTTCAAAGACCAAATAAGTAACCTCTTACTGGGGCTTAAAGAAGAGCTAGCTAAAGCCTTCTCCAGCGAAGAATACAAAGCCCAAAGGAAAAGGACCGTAGAGGAAAGCCGCGCTGCCCAGCAGAAGCTTCTCCAAGAAATAAATGAGGAAGCCCAACGCCAAGGTTTCCTCTTTGAGATGGCAACCACAGGAGTAATGCTATATCCTTTGGCTGATGGGAAACCCCTATCTCAGGCGGATTACTTGGCTTTAGCGGAGACAGAACAGAAAGAATTGGAGGCAAAACGCTCTGACCTGCTAAAAAAGCTGAAAGCAGTTCTAGAACGGGTGCATGAGATAGAGAAGCAAACTGGGGAAAAATTACAGAGTACCGACAAAGCTATAGCTGATTTTACTGTTTCCCGCTTCCTGGACTACCTTCTGCGGGAATATAAAGACCTGCCAAAGGTTATCCAGTATCTGGCCGACCTTAAGAACTATACCCTGAGCAATTTAAGCATTTTCAAGGAAAGCGAGGAGCCAGCACCCCCAGCCATGGGTGTCCCCATTAGCTATGCGACGCACTGGCGGGATCCTTTCCTCCCCTTCCAGGTTAATGTCTTTGTTGACAATAGCACCACTGAAGGACCACCGATAATCATCGAGTCCAATCCTACCTACTCCAATCTGTTGGGCAAGATTGAGCGGCGCTTCCTGCTGGGGGGATATCTCAGCGACCACACCATGTTGAAACCGGGGGCTCTTCACTTAGCTAACGGGGGCTATCTCCTGCTCAGCACCAATGAGGTATTGAGCAACCCTGGCGTTTGGCAAGCCTTAAAGCGAGCGATTAAGACTAAGGAAGCTCGTATTGAAGACCTTTTAGAACAGTTTGGCCACATAGCACCACAGGGGTTAAGGCCACAACCAATACCTATCTCTGTCAAGGTAATCCTTATTGGTGATAGCCTGCTTTATCAACTATTATCAATCCGTGATGAAGACTTCTGGGAGACCTTTAGGGTAAAGGCTGACTTTGACTTTCAGGTGGAAAGGAGCCAGGATAACCTGATGGCTTTTGCAGCCTTCATTGCTGGCTGTTGTGAGGAAGGTGAGCTACACCATTTCGATACTACTGGGGTCGCCAGGGTAGCCGAGTTTGCGGCACGAATGGTGGCTAACCAGGAAAAGCTATCCTCCAGGTTTGCCCAGGTTAAGGAGCTGGTGGAGGAGGCAGAATACTGGGCTTGCCAGGACGGGGCTTCAGTGGTATCGGCACAGCATGTAGAAAGAGCCATTGAGGAAAGGCACTTCCGCCATAACCTGCCTGATGAGCGAATCAGGGAGTTGATTAATCGGGGTACTATCATGATAGATACCCAAGGGGAGGTAGTGGGGCAAGTGAATGGACTCAGCACCTACAATCTGGGGGACATCACCTTTGGCAAGCCATCCCGCATCACCTGCAAAACCTTCTTGGGGCGGGGAGGCGTTATTAATATTGAGAGGGAGTCCCAGCTCAGTGGTCGAATCCATGATAAAGGCGTTCTCATCCTTAGTGGCTATATGGGCTGGAAGTATGCCCAGGATAATCCCCTCTCTTTGTCGGCTAGTCTATGTTTTGAGCAGTCCTATGAAGGTGTGGAGGGGGATAGCGCCTCTTCAGCCGAGCTCTATGCCTTGCTCTCTAGCCTATCGGGCTTGGGGATAAAACAGAATATCGCCGTTACTGGCTCGGTGAATCAGAAGGGAGAACTCCAGCCGGTAGGTGGCATAAACGAGAAAGTCGAGGGTTTCTTCAAGGTTTGTCAGGCTAATGGGCTTACCGCAGACCAAGGGATACTAATGCCGCACCATAATCTTAGCAACCTGATGCTGCGCCAGGAAGTGGTTGAAGCTGTGCGGCAAGGGAAGTTCCACATCTATGCTGTTAATACCATTGATGAGGGCATCGAAATCCTTACCGGGGTTGAGGCCGCTAAGAGAGGGGAAGACGGCACCTATCCCGAAGGGACGGTCAACTATAAAGTGGACCAAAAATTAAAGGAAATGGCGGCAAAGTTAAAACAATTCTATGCCCCGGGAGAGGAAAAGAAATAGGCTTAACTTCCTTCCCTCTGGAGTTGGGGTTATAATAGGTAGAACTTTTAAAATGGCCTCTAGTCTAACTATCTAACGCAACTGTCACTATCAAAAATGATTCTAGCATCAAAGCGTTTGGCTTGCAAGGCAGCAAATGCACTCGGTGGGGTAACAAAATGACG
>QLUL01000079.1 GCA_018725425.1 Chloroflexota bacterium | reverse complement strand
AAACTCACCTTACGCAACTTCATGTGCTACCGCGACAACGCCCCGCCGCTGGATTTTGCCGGCATCCACGTCGCTTGCCTCTGCGGCGATAACGGCAACGGCAAATCCGCTTTGCTCGATGCCATGACCTGGGCCCTCTGGGGAGAGAGCCGGGCCAGGAGCGACGATGACCTCATCCACCAGGGACAAAGCGAGATGGGGGTTGAGTTCGAATTCCTTGCCGGGCAAGTCCGATACCGCGTTGTCCGTAAGAGGTCCAGATCTCGACCGCGTCGCCCGGGCCAGACGCTGCTGGAATTTCAGGTGATGCACAACGGGGGCTTTAATCCGATCACCGGCAACACGGTCCGCGAAACGGAGCACAAGATAAGAGATACCCTGCGCATGGATTACCAGACCTTCATCAATAGCGCCTTCCTGGTGCAGGGGCGTGCCGCTGAGTTCACCACTAAAACCCCCGGCGAGCGAAAAAGGGTGCTCGGCGAAATCCTGGGGCTTTCGATCTACGACGATCTCGAGGAGCGGGCACGGGAGCTGAGCCGGGAAAGGGATAGGGAAAGGGAAAGGCTGGAAAGCAATATTGCGGAGATCGATAGCGAACTCAGACGGAAGACGGAATACGAAGAGGAATTTCAGCGCGTCCAGACGTCCATCGCCGAAATCGAGGGTCACCTCAAGAGCCAGGAAGCTAACCTCGCCAACCTGCGCGAAGACAAGAAAACCCTCGATCTCAAGAATCAGGAGTTGGCGGGGATAAAACAACGCATCGCCCAGGCGAAGAAGGAATCGGACTACTGGCAGAGCCAGATAAGACAGCATCAAGCCAGGATCAAAGAACACGAAGCCATCCGGACCGGTCGCCTCGCTATCGAGGAAGGCTACACTCAACTCATCACGGTGCAAAGGGAGAACGACGCCCTCAATGATAAACTCTCCCGATTGATGGCTCTCTCCGAGGGCAAGAACGAGATCGAGAGGCTCATCGCCAGGGCAGAGGCAGACCTCGCCGCGGAGCAGAGGGTGATGAAGAGCAAGATCGAGGAACTGCAGTCCCGGACACGGACTAAGGATCGCCTTACCGAAGAATTGCAGAAGGCTAAGGGAAGGCTGGAGGAAATCGCCTCCTGGGAAGGGGAATTGAAGCAAAAGAGAGCCCCGGAAGAGGAACTCTCCGGCCGTATCCACCATCTCAATTCCACCATCAAGCTACTCGAAGGGGAGATCAAGTTGCTGCGGGATAAGGTCAACCTTCTCACCCCGGAGGCAAATCAGTGCCCGCTGTGCGAAGCCGAGTTAGGGGAGGAAGGAAGGGAGAGGATTCTGATCAAATATGAGGCGGAAGGCCGAGCCAGGACCGAAAGTTGTCAGAGTAACAGGGAGGAGCTGCAAAAGAGAACCGCCGAACAACAGGCATTGCGCAACGAGATCGCTCAAATGGAGTTGGGAATAAACAGGGAACGAGCGGCAGGACAGGCCCGACTATCCACCCTGAAAAGGGAACTCCTGGAGGTCGAGAAGGCCGCTCTCGATGTGATTCAAATCCAGGACAAGCTTGTCCCGATTGAAGAGAGGCTGCAAAGGCATGATTTTTCCCTGGCGGAAAGAGCCCGACTGGAGGAGGTTGAAACCCGGATCGCGGATCTGGGGTATGATAGAGAGCATCATCGAGGGATACGGCAGCGGCTCTCGGAACTTGCAAAGTACGAGGGGCAACATCGCCGGCTGGGGGAGGCGGAGAGGGGTATCCTTCAGGAAAAAGAGTCCGAGAAGCGCGCCGAGGAAGCCATCGGTCGCTGGGAATCGCTGCTGGAAGCCGAAACACTCAGGCAAGCGCGGCTCGAGGAGGAACTCGATGTCCTGCCGGAGATCAGCAGGAAACTGGCGGAGGCGGAGAGAAGCTACTACTCCCTGCAGGGGCAGCGGCATCAGGCGGGGCAGCGGTTGGGGGCGGTGCAGCAGCAACTGGATCACTGTGCCACCCTGGAGAGGTCGCGGGTAGAAAAGGGGCGTGCCTTGCGTCGGGCGGCGGAGGAGAAAGGCATCTACGATGAGCTGACGATGGCCTTCGGCAAAAAAGGAATCCAGGCGCTCATTATCGAGACCGCCCTCCCGGAGATCGAGGTGGAGGCCAACAAACTGCTGGCTCGCATGACCGACGGTCGGATGGGGGTAAGGATCGAAAGCCAGCGCAGCACTAAAAAGGGCGAGACCATTGAAACTATGGACATCAACATCTGGGACGAGCTGGGCACCCGAAGCTATGAAATGTACAGCGGGGGAGAATCCTTCCGCATAAACTTGGCGCTACGCATCGCCCTCTCCCGGTTGTTGGCGTGGCGGGCGGGAGCGCCCCTGCCCACCCTGATCATTGACGAGGGCTTCGGCACGCAGGACGCTGCTGGACGGGGGAAGCTGGTCGAGGCCATAAACTCAATTCAGGACGACTTCGAGCGGATCATCGTGATCACTCACATCGAGGAGCTGAAGGATGCCTTCCCGGTGCGCATCGAGGTCACCAAAACGGACGAGGGCTCCGCTATTGCGATAAGGTAGTTCTCTGCGTAGCACATCTCACCCGGCATCTTCCTCTGTCAATTCAGCCCTTTTCCTCTGCCTGCCTGGCGAGGCAGACAGGTGGACTCTGTGGCTATCAACTACTGGTTGAATAGCAACCGATTTATTAGTTTCTTATGATTTCTACGCTCTCTATAATGATACTATCTATCGGGCGGTCACCTGGACCAGTCTCTACCGCACCAATGACATCAACTACATCGATTCCATCTATAACCCGTCCAAATACGGTATGCCTTCCATCAAGCCATGAATTGTCCGCAAGATTGATGAAGAACTGGCTCCCACCGGTGTTTGGTCCGGCATTTGCCATAGAGATGGTTCCCCTCGTATTTTTGTTATATCCTGCAAATTCATCTACTATAGTATACCCTGGGCCGCCTACACCAGTTCCAAGTGGGCAGCCACCCTGAATCATGAAGCCTTCGATGATTCTATGAAAAATGACATTATCATAGAAGCCCGCCTCTGCCAAAAAGGCAAAATTATTGACTGTGATTGGTGTGTATTCGTTGAAAAGCTCGATCTTTATGGCGCCCTTGTTTGTGGTCAGAATGGCAGTGTAGGATGCTTGCTGGTTTATTGTCATCGGTGGGGGTGCATCCCATTGCATAATTTCCTCCCTGACATTCTCAGGTTCACGTCCTATTCCCATGAGATGCATTGCGACCAGTGCAATAATAACAATGCTGATTGATCCTGCTATTACGTATAAACCCACACTCTCCTTTTTATTGACGTTTGCCTTTTTCTCTTTAGCAATCTTCTTTCTCTTGCCCCCCATAGTCTCAATTACCTCCGCTATCTTAATTGTTATTGCTGAAGACTATCAACTCAACGGTTCAGGGTTCACGGTTCGGTGGTTAAACAGTTCCCCTTCCTGCCCAACCGTAAAACTTGAACCGTGAACCTATTATAGTCATTTGCATAAATCGTTATAATGGGGTTGACGGAACTTACCAGCCTGCTCAGCGGCTTCCATGATGTATTATTACGCTTTCCTGCCACGATCTCAATCACACTCATTATAACACTTTCTGCAGAGAACTATATACTCGCCGCGCCGCTCGATTGGTGAGATAGTTACGTATCGGGAGTAGCGGGTTCGGCGGGTTCTATGGTGATGCAGGCGGAGTTGAATATCGCTCCTCCCCCGTGAGCCTGGACCGCATCCGGGGTGAGATGGTTGATGGTTGTTCCACCGGGGGCCAGTTGGGTCCACGGGCAGGAGTAGCTGACCGTCACTCCCGATGGCACATCATCGGTCACACGGGCTATCAACCTGGCCTCACCCTGGGAGTTGCGCGCAAGGACCATTAGCCCTTCCTTAATGCCTCGCGCAGCGGCGTCCTGGCGGTTGATGAGTATCGAAGGCACTCGGTGCATGGGCTGCTTATGGTCTTGGCTTCTCAGGCAGTCCCGATGGGCCGGGGTCAGGAGATGTAGCTCTCCTGGGAACAGGGGAACGGGCCCCGGATTCTGGGGAAGCTGCCCTGCACCCTCCTCGCCTGCTCGCCACGACCGCAGTTCCACCTTGCCGCTGGCGGTCGCGACGGCGGAAAGATCAACTGGTTCTAGGGCCAGAAAGCCACGATGATAGAGGTCGTCAGTCGATCCGATGCGGGCGTTGGATCCAAGGGTTCTAGCCATAAGACTCTCATCGTCTTCGGTCAGTCCCGGGGCATAAAGATCCATTGCCTGTGCCAAGCTCCGGAAGAGATCCCGGTTACTCACCGCCTCCCCCTCAGGAGGCACCGCCCTGGCGTTGTACCCCAGGTAACGATGGTAGTATGAGGCCCGGATATCCTCGCTCTCCAAGAAATGGGTCGCAGGCAGGACGACATCCGCCAGGAGGGCGGTATCGGTCAGATAAAGGTCATGAACCACGGTGAAAAGGTCGTGTCTGCGCAGCCCCTCCTCCACCACGCCCAGGTTGGCCAAGGAAGCAGCCGGGTTGGCGTTGTAGACAAACATCGCATCAAAATGGCCTTTCTGAAGCAGGTGTCCAACCTGCATCATGTTCACCCGCGGCCGACCACCGTCCAGCTCCTGCCCTTTCAGGTAGGCCACATCGAAGCCGTACTTATTGTTGGAGTAGATAAGGCCCTTGCGCCCCTGACCTAAGAGAGCGGGAATCATGCAGATGGCGCGTACAGCCTCCCCTCCCCCCTGGCGGCGCTGAAACCCCCAGCCGATGTGGATCAACATGCGTCGGGACCGAGCCAGCGCCTCAGCTATGCCTTCCACGGCCGCCTCGCCCAACCCGGTGCTGGCCCCTACTCGTGCTGGGGTGTATGCAGATGCCAGCCGCTGAAGATCATCAAACCCGGTGGTATTGCCGTCTACGTAATCTCGATCCACGGCTTCCTGCTTGATGAGCAGGTGGATGATGCCCATGGCCAGCTCGTAGTCAGCCCCGAGCGCAATGGCCAGATGCTGTCCCAGGCGGGCCGTGGTCGTGCGCACAGGATCGATTACCACGTGACGGCCACCCCTCCTCCTCATCAGGCGTATCAGGGGCAGGGCGTGGGGGTTGGTCCATGCGGGATTAGCCCCCCAGGTCACCAGGAGATCCAGATGGGGAATCACCTGGGGATCCTGCCCCTGACAGGACCCGTACACGTACTCAAGAGCACGTCTTCCCGCCGTGTTGCAGATGGTCTCGACCACCCCGGTGGCCCCCAGGACATTGAAGAACCGTTCCGGGAAATGGTAGTTGAGGATGCCCATGTTTCCAGCCGAGTTATACTGGAGCAGCGCACCGGGGCGGCGGGCGACGATATCTCCCAGCCTGTCACTGACAAGATTAAGGGCTGGGCCCCAGCCGATTGGCCGAAAGCTGCCCGTACCCTTCGAGCCTACTCTTAATAACGGCTTGGTGAGACGGTCAGGGTCCCGGTGCTGCCCGGGAACATCACTCATCTTGGAGCAAAGATATCCCCTGGTAAGCGGGTGCTCGGCGTTTCCCCCGACGCTCACCACCCGCCCTTCGCTGACCCTGGTTATCAGAGAACAGGCACCGGCACAATCGCGCATACAGGAACCGAAGTAGTCCACTTTAATGATCTCTCGGATGAACGTGGGATAGATATACCAGAAATGATGAGCGATGTCAATATGCCGAATTGAGCACTACAGCCACGCCTCGAGGCTAA
>QLUL01000078.1 GCA_018725425.1 Chloroflexota bacterium | reverse complement strand
GAGGCGAGATCTGGGTGAAGAGCAAGGAGGGTCAAGGCTCCGTTTTCAGTTTCAGGATGCCGGCCACCAAGAGTCGAGAGTCGAGAGTCAAGAGTGAAGAGTCACGGGGAGGGGGACTCCAGACTCCAGACTCCAGACTGGAGGGATGAATTGAGGCAAGTTCCAGCTCCAATAGTTTCCCGCACGCAGGTAATGCCCGGGGTTTACCTTATTTGGGTTGAGGCTCCGGATATCGCTGCGGAAGCTCGACCAGGGCAGTTTGTCACTGTTCGCTGTGGGGAACACCTTCCGCTGCGTCGCCCATTGAGCATTCATAGAACTGATGGTCGAAAGCTGGCCCTACTCTTCGCCGTGGTAGGACAGGGGACTAAATGGCTCTCAGTCCGCATGGTTGGCGAATCTCTGGATCTCCTGGGTCCGCTGGGGAACGGCTTTGAGATCCGCCAGGGTTCACAGAAATTGCTTCTGATTGCTGGAGGAATCGGCGTCGCTCCTTTAATAGCCCTGGCCGATGAGGGAGTGGGCAATGGCCTCCTGGTGAAATTTGTGATCGGTGCAAAAACCGCCTCCAAACTCTATGCCCCAGAGTCTGGAGTCTGGAGTCTCGAGTCTGGAGTCTGGAGTCTCGAGTCTGGAGTCTCGAGTCTAGAAGCAGTGGAGCTCATTCGGGTGACTGATGATGGTTCGGCGGGAGAGAGGGGTCAGGCAACTGATTTTCTGCCTTCCCTTGCGGATTGGGCCGACCAGATCTTTGCCTGTGGCCCGCTCCCCATGTATCGCCGGATGGCAGAGATGAGGGCTTGGCCTGGCAACAAATCTGTGCAGGTTCTTCTGGAGCAGGTGATGGGCTGCGGGGTGGGGGCCTGCCGCGGCTGCGCCGTGGTGACCAACAAGGGAATAAAGCTGGTATGTGAAGAGGGTCCCGTATTCGAGCTGGGGGAAATTGTCTGGGATAAGAGTTTTAAGTTCTGAGAGGATGACCCCTGATGCTACTTAACACTTCCTCACAAAATAGGCTTGATCATGATCGATTGCTCCCGGATGACATCTGGAATGAGGTCACTCAGTCTGGTCGCATTTCACCTGGCATGAGGCTGTCTTCCTGAGTGAACTAATATTAGGCTATGGTCATAGAACCTTGGCCGTTGGTCAAACTATGCCCAAGATAACCCTCACTTCGTTCGGGTAAATTCAAATTGTAAATTGCAGAAGTCAAATTTTCCCCACCCCGACAAATATTACACGGGGCAAGTCAGTTTTATGAAGTTTTCCTTGCATTTTGCATTTTTCAATTTGCACTCTGCACTTTGAAATTCCTATGCCGCTAACCATGCCCCAACTTACATTTCATGCCGACAGCACTAAAAACTATCATTGGTGGTCACTATAGCGACTCAGTCCTAATGCTGCTCAAAGCCACAAAAGTTGGAAGCGGACATTATGTTGCCTGATTCTTCGCAGACTCCGATTTCTTATTCCTGCCAGAGACAGCCTTCTTTGGCAATTGTGACCTCGTTGTTATCCACTCGGCTACGGCAGGTGCCAGTTCCGTCTGCGATTGAGAACTCACGTAAATTCCAATGTGACCCCCGCGAAGGGAGAAAAAAGACTTGTCCTCACTGGAAACTGCATCATTAAGGGGTTTACTCGCTGATGGAGGCACAAGGTGATCCTGCTCAGCAAATATATTGAGCAGAGGCATGTTTATCCTCCTCAAATCCACAGTCTGCCCCCCTATTTTGAGCTTGTTCTTGATCAATAGGTTATTTTTATACAGGTCGTTTACGAATTGCCTGATAGCCTCTCCAGCTTGACCGGGGCTATCAAATATCCATTTTTCCATGCGTACAAAGTTCTCCACAACCTCTTTCTCGTCGCAATTCTCCATCAGACCCACATACTTATCTACCATGAGTTGAAAGGGCTTAAGCATAACAAAGCCAACATTCATTAAATCCCCAGGTATGACTCCGAGGGTATCGACCATGTTATCTATTGGCAAGTCTCTCGCCCAAACATGAAGCAACCCGTCGTCTGTGTCGAAATCTACAGGGGTGACCATGACTACAAGATTCCTTAGCTTTTCAGGGTAGAGAGCCGCGTAGATGACAGAAAAAGTCCCGCCCTGACAAACACCCACCAGATTAATCTTGTCCAACTTGCTTCGCTCCCTGACTATATCTACAGCCCTATTCATGTAGCCGTTGATGTAGTCATCGAGGGTAAGGTAGCGGTCAGCAGGACCCGGATAGCCCCAATCGATTATATAGATATCAAGCCCAAGACTTAAGAGGTTCCTGATAAGGCTCCTGTCCTGCTGCAGGTCCAACATGTACTGCCGGTTCACCAAGGCGTAGGTGACCAACATCGGAACCGGACAGGGCGTCTTCATCATGGGCTTGTAGTGAAAAAGTCTCATTCTATCCTCTTCGTAAACCAAATCCTTGGGTGTGGTGCCCACATCAGTATCGGAAAGGTTCATCAATATGTCGCTGAGCTTGAGCAACTTCCGATTTGCTTCCGTCATTTCCTTCATAAGTTGCTCCGTGTTTTCTACGAAAGGATTTCTCATGATTCCTCCTTGCCTAGCGCCGTCTCGGTTGTTCTTAGCTTTTCCTCCAGTTCCCTCACCTGCTTGGTGTTCTCTCTAACCTCTTTCTTCAATGATTCCTCCTTGCCTAGCGCCGTCTCGGTTGTTCTTAGCTTTTCCTCCAGTTCCCTCACCTGCTTGGTGTTCTCTCTAACCTCTTTCTTCAATGATTCCTCCTTGCCTAGCGCCGTCTCGGTTGTTCTTAGCTTTTCCTCCAGTTCCCTCACCTGCTTGGTGTTCTCTCTAACCTCTTTCTTCAGTAGGTACAAAGTCTTATAGAGGTCATTCATCTCGCTCCGGGTGGGCACAGGTAGCGCCTTCAGGTATTCCTCCATGATATCATCGTAGCGCTTTCGAACACGCATAGTAGCGTCGACAACGCGACCAAGGAGACGGGAGAACTCGGGGCTCTTAAAGAGTTCATATAAGGCCTCCTCATTGGTTGTCCACCATAGGGTATAAAATTCCTTATAAGTTTTAGGGGCCTGCCCCTTGTTGTACATATCACCCAGTTTTGTCGCCACCTTCTGCATGGCTTCCGTACCTACCCTGTAGAACGCAGAGGAGTAATCGGTCATGGCGGCGTAATGTTCTATCAGAGACTCGGTACCCCTCTGGAGCATCTCGCTGGTCTCTCGCGTTAGACCTAAGGGCGTCATCCTTAGAACTCTTCCCCAAGTTTGTTCATAGGCTTGTAGCCACCAGCGATGGACGTCGGCATAGCCTTGAGGTCCCTTTCTCAAAGCCTCCGCCGTCTTCTCGGGTAAGCCCTGCATCGCTTCCATCCACGGTCCAGAGAACTTGGAAAGGACGTCGGCATACATCTGCGACAATTCAGCGGCGCTACCCAGCAGCCCCCTAAGGGGTTCGAGGTGGGGGAAGGTGAAAAACCCCCTTAACAGTTCATTGTAGTTTTCTAGCCAGAAGTCGCAGAATTCCTGGTAGCTCTCCGGTATCCCTTTTCCTCCTGGTGATGTCCCGGAGAGGATTTTAGCAGCGTTAGCCCAGAATTCATACAGCCTGGCATAGGTCTGGGCACCCCAAGGGGTCTTTTCAAACGTCTGCTCGTCGATGCCCAGGGGAGCTCCTTTCCAGTACTCCCCGAACATTTCCTGGCACATGTTCAGCCATTGGTTATAGATGTCCCCGGTTGTTCCCCAGGGACGGGTCGATTCCTTGGCGCGCTCGGCACCTTCGGTCGCCTTGGAAAATCCAAGCCAAGCATCGGCCCATGACTGCATCAAGTTTGCTTGGGCGCCCAACCATGCCTCAGAAAAATCAGTTCCCCATTTGCGCTCTGTTTCCATACGTTCCACCTTCTAATCTAAAAAGTTCACCTACGAAGACTTCCGCGGTGGCATAACAAGGGCTTCGCCGTCGATGACGGTTTGCCCACCTTGATTCCTACATATCGTTCTTAACCTGGCCCGGTTCTTCTCTTCTAGCTTCGCCACCACCTCTACTTCTGCCTCGATGGTGTCTCCGAACTTCACCGGTGCGGTGAACCGCAAACTTTGAGATAGGTATATAGTGCCAACTCCCGGCAGCCGAGTCCCGATTACTGCCGAGATAAGCCCTGCGGTCAGCATTCCATGCACCACCGGCTCCTTAAATAGCGATTCAGAGGCATATTCCTTGTCGATATGCAGGGGGTTTGTGTCCCCAGATATTTGGGCAAAGCGATACGCGTCAGACTCGGTGAACGTCTTGCGCATGGACGCCTTTTCTCCTATCTCAAGCTGGTCAATGGTCTTGCCTTGCTGCATACCTCCTCCAAGCTCGCTCCCGGCCATTAGTCAAAGAGTTTTGCTAACTGCCTAAGCCGTGCCTCGGATCCTGGAATTATTCGTTTGGTGGCTATTCCTTCTTGGACAGGAAGCCCTCCAACTTCGCCAAATTCTCTTCAACGGTGCTTCGGAATTGCTCCCTCGCCTCTTTGCAGTTATCCTCCCACTCGCGAATGACGTTCTTCCATTCCTCGTAGCCTGCCTCGCTTTGCTTGACCATCGTATTCAGCAGTCTTTCACCCTGATCCTGTATCAAGGTGGCACTTTCCATCCAGGTCAGGAAGGAATTCCTCACGAATTTAACATATTCTAAGCCCATTTTCTCTGCACCAAATTCTTGCTTTTGCATTGTTGATTCCTCCTCTATTCGTTCTTGCTCTGTTTGCTAAATCACTTCTCCATAGGCGCAATACCCCTCCTTTCACACAACAGTTTATTTTTCCTCAAATAGGGTATATCACACCCCTCTCCCCGCTGTCAAGGCGTTTTTTCGTAACAGTTTAGTTCCTCCAAAAGCCAAGTTCAATATACCACATTTCATTAAACCTGTCAAGTACAATTTTTGGAAAAACTTACCTGTTACCATGGTTCATTGCTGCTGGTTGGCTCAGAAGGATTTCACCTTCTTTTTGTGGTAATAGCTCTAGCTGGGCTCGATTCATGGTGTAACTATCCTAACACATATCTCAGGTTCATATCAAGTAACATGCAAGCAGGCTGAATAGTTACAGATTTTTTGAAGATAGTTCGCATGGTTCGCTCATTTCCAGACTACAATATAACAAGAACAGCGGGGATACTCTCCACCGCCAGTTTGGAGTATCGCTTGGGCATCGAATCGTCATCAGCTAACCCGCAAAAAAGATAAAGCGCCCTATCTGGCCTTGGTTTTAGTATTAGCGAACTGAGGATTACTTGTCTCAAACGCCCCAAAATTTACTCTTCGCTTTAAGTATAGCAGCCAAATGTTAAGGCAATGTTAACATTTTGTTAAAAGATGGTTAAGAGATTTGGTTAAGGGACGTCTTGAGTTGCTCATCTGCCAGGCAGGCGCAGGCAGGCGGTAAACGCCTTATTCATGAACCACTATAATTTTCATATCATCCTCACCAGGATTAACAACCATCGTAAAATCAGTTTCCGAGTTAAGAATATCCATTTAAGATGCCGCTGAAAGTTACCACCGCCGTGGGAAACGGCTCTTCAGGCTTACGCCAATATTACTGGCTACATTTTGCATCCACTTTAGCTACGATCCAGCTACAAAAACGTGGGGGAGCTTCGATCTAGAGGGCCATGGGGTGCGCAGGCTCACAAGATGGGCCTGACCACAATCGATTCTTCCCTGTCGGGGCCTACGGAGATCAGATCAA